>JABIRX010000015.1 GCA_018667735.1 Alphaproteobacteria bacterium
TAATTTTATTTTAATTGAATTAAATAGCGAAGAAAGAGCAGATAAATTAACTACGTACCTTAAAGATTCAAATATATATATTAGACAAGTAAAAGCATATAATTTACCTACAAAAGTAAGAGTTTCAATTGGCACAAAAATAGAAAACCAATTATTTATTAATAAATTAAAGCAGTTTTTAACAGAAGATGACTAAAAAACTTTCGGAAATAAGAGGCGCATTTTTAGACTATTTCGCGCAAAATAATCATGAGATAATCAAATCAGCCCCGCTGATTCCCCATAATGACCCTAGCCTTATGTTTGTTAATGCGGGTATGGTGCCATTTAAAAATTATTTTACCGCAGTTGAAGAGCCTAAATTTAAACGGGTTGTTTCTTCGCAAAAATGTGTGCGAGCGGGTGGTAAGCATAATGATTTAGAAAATGTGGGTTACACAGCAAGACATCACACATTTTTTGAAATGCTTGGAAATTTTTCTTTTGGAGATTATTTTAAGGAAGAAGCAATTTTTTATGCATGGGAGTTTATAACTAAAATTTTAGCATTACCCAAAGATAGGCTTATTGTTACTATTTACCATGATGATGATGAAGCTTTTGCATTATGGCGTAAAATTTCAGGTTTAGCAGAACATAAAATTAAAAGAATCTCTACTAATGATAACTTTTGGTCTATGGGAGACACTGGTCCATGTGGCCCATGTTCAGAAATTTTTTATGATCATGGTGATCACTTAGCTGGTTTTCCTCCTGGTGAAGGAGATGAAGGAGATCGCTTTGTTGAAATTTGGAATCTTGTATTTATGCAATATGAAAAAAAAGCAGATGGTAGTAAAATAAAACTGCCAAAACCCTCTATAGATACAGGTATGGGTTTAGAGCGTATTACTGCAATAATGCAGGGCAAGAATAATAATTTTGAAGTGGATTTATTTCAAGACATTATAAATGAATCAATGAAAATTTCTAGGAATGATCAAGATATAGTTTCACATCGTGTGATAACAGACCATTTGCGTTCTGCGAGCTTTTTAATTGCAGATGGAGTGCTACCAGATAATGAGGGTAGGGGTTATGTTTTAAGGCGTATAATGAGGCGGGCAATGCGTCATGTACATCAATTAGGCTATCAGGGCCCTTTGTTATCTGAGTTATTTAGTAGTTTGCAAAATAGGATGGGTAATCATTTTACAGAGTTAAATGAAGCTTCAGATTTGATTTTTAACACTATAGCTAAAGAAGAAGAACAATTTGGCAAAACTTTAACTAGAGGTTTAAAAATATTGTCAGAAGAATTGAGTAGAAAATCATCCGGAAAGTTATTTTCTGGTGATATAACCTTTAAGCTATATGACACTTATGGTTTTCCATATGATTTAACAGCAGATATTTTGAGAAATAAAAACTTAACAATAGATGGAACACGCTTTGAGCAGTTAATGCTTGAGCAGAAAACTAGAGGTAAAAATAACTGGAAGGGAAGTGGTGCAAGTCAGGATAATGATTTTTGGTTTAAATTAAATAATCAAATAGGTGCTTCCGAATTTACAGGTTATCAGAATGTAAAAGATAAAGCACATATTAAGGCGATAATTATAGATGAACAAAAGCAAGATTTGTTAAAATCAGGTAAAGCTATTATCATCACAGATAAAACACCTTTTTATGCAGAATCAGGTGGACAGTTAGGAGATTTGGGAATTATTAAAACTAATAATTCTTTACTTGAAGTATATGATACACAAAAAATAGCACAAAATTTAATAGGCCATTTAGTAGAATTAAAATCAGGTGAAATTAAAGTTAATGATACATGTGAGTTAATTATAGATCAGGAAAGAAGAAATAAAATTAAGTCTAATCATTCTGCAACACATTTAATGCACAAAGCGCTACAAGAGATTTTAGGCAAACATGTAGCGCAGAAAGGCTCTTATGTTGGAGCTGATATATTAAGATTTGATTTTACGCATCATAAACAACTCACTATATCAGAGATAAGAAAAGTTGAAATAAGGGTTAATGAGATTATCAGGCAAAATAATCAAGTAAAAACAGAGCTAATGGATATTGATATGGCTAAAGAAGCTGGTGCTATGGCTTTATTTGGTGAGAAATATGCAGAAAAAGTAAGAGTTTTAACTATGGGTAAAAAAGATAATAATTTTTATTCAAAGGAATTATGTGGTGGCACACATGTTGAATATACTGGAGATATAGCAATTTTTAAAATTATTAATGAAAGTTCTATAGCATCGGGAGTTAGAAGAATAGAAGCAATTACAGGTGAAAAAATATTTGAGCATATATATAACTATGAAGATATTATAACTAATGCTGCAAATTTAGTAAAAGCGCCTAAAAATGAATTACTTAAAAATATTCAAACATTACAAACAAATAAAAAGTCTTTAGAAAAACAAATAGCTAAGTTACAGCAAGAAAAAGCAATAAAGATAGCTGATCATGAGATAATTAAGAGCAATGATAGTAAGATCCTCTTTAAAAAAATAAATGATATTGATAGTAAAAATACTAGAGAATTATTATTTAAATTTAGGGATCAAGATTTTGATTTAATTATTTTAGTTACCTCATGTAATGAAAAAGCTGGTATCATGGTTTTCTCAGGTGACATAGATAAATATAATGCTGTTTCGATAGTACAAAAAATAGTAGCAAAATTAGGAGGTAAAGGTGGCGGTGGTAAAGCAGACTTAGCGCAAGGAGGCGCGCCAGACACATCTAATATTAGTGCTTTAACATTAGATGAGATATTTTGATATTGAGCATGACTATGTTATTTTAGCTAAAACTATGAATAATATGTTCTCATAATTTAGATTTTTTATAATAAAGTTATAATATAAGGCTAATAATCTTAGTACCAGATACATTGTGCCAGACGCATTAGGTGCATTATATTAGTTAGTAAACGGATAGACAGATTAAACCTTGGATATTGTTAACTAATATTGCTTAGCAATTAGGATATTTCTTACCAGTTTCGGGAATGAATTTTTTTGCTTGGCAATTTTGGAATTCGACTAAAATAGTTTCTTCAATAATATTATTCTTAGTAATTTTTGGCTTAGAAACATGAAAATGTAAATGTGGGCCAGATGAATATCCAGTATTACCAGAATACGCAATTAGTTCACCTTGACTAACTCTTTCGTTAATTTTAACTAATGTACCATTAAATTTTATATGCGCATAAGTTGCGCTAGTGCCATCATCATGCAATATTTTTATATAGTTTGATTTTCCAAGAAATTCTTCACTATTACCTGATTCTTTATAATTATTTTCTAACTTTACTACAAAGCCACTTCTTGCTGCATGAATATTGCTGCCAATATCCATATTCCAATCTATAGCGTATTTATGCTTATCTTTATGAGTAAACTCACCATTATTACCTTGTCCAACCAGGTATGATTTATTTTGCGCATATGGTAAATGATAAATATATGTGTTAGTAGCTTCATAATTTCCAAACATCCATTTATAGGAAGCTTGCAGTTCAGTTAGTTTATTTATGTTATATAAAGATAATTTTAATTTTTTGGTTGAGCTTGCTTTGATAATTAAATTTTGTGGGCTAGTTAAGTCTACAACATCATTTGGCTCTAAATTAAGTTGCAGTGATATTTGATGGGGATAGTTATTTTGGATCACGATATTTAATGATTTATTTACTATATTAAGGTCCAAACATAATTTTTTACTACATTTACTCTTGGCAGATAAGTAATTTGGCAATATAATTAAAATTATGAGTAAAAAATTTTTCATTGTAATAAATTATTATTTAATTTTTACATTTTGTTTATTAAGTTTTAGTCTTAATAACAGCTATGCAGAGCAAATAAAAGATAAGCAAAACATGGAGATCATTATAAATCAAGAATTTTGCAAAAATATTGGTGCCAGTTGGCAAAGATTTAATAATGGCTGCGCAGATTTCTGCAGTAGTTATAACCGAGAGCTAAGAATTTGCACTATGGCCTTAAAATGGTCATGTGATTGCGGCGAAGGACTTTGCTTTGATCAAAAAAACTCTGCTTGCAGAGAGATATTTAGAGAAAATATTATTAATATAGAAGAAGATAAATAGAGGTGAGCATTTAGTTGCTCACATATTTTAATTTATTGTAACAGCTGTTGCCGCCGCATTTATAATTGCTGCAATTCTAACAGTGTCTTGTATTGCATTCTTACTAACATTAGCTTTTTCTAATTGTGCAACATGAGCATCAATACACATACCACAACCATTTATAGCTGATACAGCTAAAGAATATAGTTCAAAATCAACCTTATCAATACCATGATTATTAATTATATTCATACGCAATTTAGCTGGCATTTGTTGATATTCTTTGTTACTTGCAAGATGTACAAAGCGATAATATATATTATTCATAGACATAACAGAAGCTGCACCTTTGGTTGCTTCAATTTCTGCGCTTGATAAAGTATTACCAACTTGCTCTTTAATAAATTCTATAACTATTTGGTTTTTAGTGCTATAAGCACAAGCAAGTGCGATAGCTAAAGTTTGTTTTCTTGTCAGTGGGTTATTACTATCTTCCCTTAAAATGGAGCTAAGATTTAGCTTGATATCATTTGCATAATTTTTTAATTCTATAGTCATGAACACCTCATATTTATGTTTGTGTGAGTAGCAATAAAATTGCTACTCTGTAATTTAATAGTTTAACCTACTTTTAATACTTCTTCACCTTTGTTCCAGTTACATGGACATAATTCATCAGTTTGAAGTGCATCTAAAACTCTAAGAACTTCATTTACATTTCTACCAACACTTAAATCTGTAACCATTACAAAACGGATAATTCCATCTGGATCAATAATATATGTTGCTCTTTGTGCGACACCTGCCTCTTGATCTAAGATACCTAGATTTGCACATAATTCTCTTTTTATGTCAGATACCATAGGAAATGGTAAATCTTTTAATTCAGCTTTATCATTTTTCCATGCTAAATGAACAAACTCAGAATCGGTACTAACACCTAAAACTTGTGCATCTCTTGCTTTAAATTCAGAATCTAAATTACCAAATTCTGCAATTTCTGTTGGACATACAAAAGTAAAATCTTTTGGCCAGAAAAACACAACTTGCCATTTACCCTTGTAGGATTCATTAGACACATCTGTAAAAGCATTACTGATTTCATTACCAGTTACTGCGGTTAAATTAAATTCAGGAAATTGATCTCCTACTGCTAACATGATTACCTCATAAATTAATTATTATTTTACTTATAGGCTAAAGAAAGTTATAATCAAAATATATTGTTCTTATTATCTTAATAAGCATTACTTATGAACATACGAGATTTACATTATATAATTTTAATAGATAAATATAAGCATTTTGCAAAAGCTGCAGAAGTAGCTAATGTTTCTCAGCCTGCATTAAGTATGCAAGTAAATAAGCTTGAGGCTGAATTGAATATTAAGATTTTTGAGCGCAATAATAAAAAAGTTATTACAACAGATATTGGTTACAAGATTATTGAGCAGGCGAAATCTATTTTACATAAAGTAGATAATATTAAGGAAATAGCTAAATATTCGGCTAATCATTTGTCAGGTGAAATAAAATTAGGTGCCTTTCCAACTCTAGCACCATATTTATTTCCTATTATTTTACCTGAGTTAGCCTTACAATTTCCCAAATTACAATTTTTTTTAAAAGAAGAAAAAACAGAAAATCTAATTAATCATTTAGTAGAAGGAAAGCTAGATATTGCTTTTTTAGCTCTACCAGTAATAGCGGATATTTTTTTTACTGAAAAATTATTTCGCGACAGATTTTATTTAGCCGTTGCAAAAACTAATAAACTTGCAATGAGAAAAACAGTGCAAAAAACAGATTTAGATTTGACTAAGATTTTATTATTAGAGGAGGGTCATTGTTTAAGAGATCAGGCGTTAGAGTTTTGCCCTTTCGTAAATAATACAAAGCATGATTTTAGTGGATCTAGCTTAGAGACTTTAAGGCAGATGGTTGCAGTCGATGCTGGCGTTACTTTTATTCCAGAGATAGCCTTAGATAAAAATGCCAAACTTAAATATTTAAGCTTTACAGATATTAACCCTTATAGAGATATTGCAATTTGCTACAGAAAAGGCTCTGCTAAATTAGCTTTATTAGAAGAAATTAACAAAATAATAAAAGAGCTAACAAAATTCTAGAAATATTATTTGTAAATAGTGCTTGTGGTATTTTGCTAGTTAAGCAAAATAACTTATGTTACCTAATCAAATAAACTCAAATAATTAACTATTTGAGTTTATTATATTTGTAAAATTATGATAAATTTATATTTATTTACCCATGTTAAAAGAATTTGAAGTTGAGCTTCCCCTCATACACTGAGCCACATGACTAATAGGCAGGGCTGTTGCTGATCTAGCTGCTGAATCAGCCAATAAATCTATAAAATGACCTGATCGTACGGTTGAAGGACCTCTTTCTTCAGCACCTCCTGCTTGACTACTGCTAGATTCAGGTCTAGCTGGTGAATAAGCAGCTAAATCTGTAAAACTAACTGATCGTACGATTGAAGGACCTCCTGCTGAACTACTGCTAGATGATGCAGCTAAAGCTTGTCTTTTGCCCTTTGCCATGGCAAGCAGAGGAGCTCGCTTTCCAGAGCCAGTAGCTTCCTCAAGCTGCATGCCAGCTTTGGGGATTTTTTCTGCTTGTAGTAATACATCCTGTGTGGGTTGTATAGCTAAATTTAGTTCCTTAAATATAGGATTAGAATATTCATCTAGACTAGCAATACATTTATAATCTACACCATCAAATCCTTGGCTTGATAAAAAATGTGCAAAATTCAATAAATTTTGTTCTTCTGGTCTATAATGCCCACTAGAATTATCAACATATGTTAGAGCTCCAGATTTAATTCTTAATTCACCTGCACATAGAACTCTCATGCCATAGCCAAGTGATGTATGTCTCTGAATTTCTTGTTGCAAGCTTTTTTTCATTGCTGGTACTAGATGAACTCCATTTTCAAGCCAAATGTAAATATATGTATTATCATTTAATTTTTTTCCATCAGAATATGTTAGCGTACCATTTTCCATAGTATGTAGTTTACATTTAGGTAAATCATATTTGAGTAATTTGGGAGGATATGATAAATTATACTCCATCTTTATACATTCTATCAATAATGCTAATTTATCATCTTCATTTTCAGATATAAATAAACCAGCATGATAATGATTAGCTGGTCCTGACCATCTAGAGAATATTCTTTCTAGAGTATATTGACTTGGAAATTCTTTGTTTTTTTGTGGTGAGCCACCAGGAACTGGGAAGCTTTTTTCTGCATATGCATCTTTTAATTCAGTGTCAGCAACTAATCTTGCATAAATCTTATCATCAATTATATTGTGTCTCATACATCTCTCTTAAAATAGTTATGCTATATAATAGCATGATTTCTATGTGGGTGCAAGGAAAAAAGATGTAAAACATAATTATTTTGCATATAAAAGTGGATTTTTGACCAATTGCATTGCTTCGTTTTATTTGAGAGAAGTGTCTTAAATATAAGGTTTAGGAATTATATTTTAATATTTTTCTAAGGTTACTATTTCTATCTGTTCTGACATAATTAAAAAATAATTATTCTAAAAAAATATCATACTAAAATATCTTTTAGAAAAAGATATTTTTAGATTAAAGACATACCCATAACTTAACCATATAGTAAAGTTACCAGTTATTGATTGTTTTAATTACAAAAATCTAAGGCAGCTAAAAATATTTATAGAGGATAATTAGCTTTGCAATTTTACTTCATAATTTTTCTTCTTAAAATCAGCTATATAGTTAATGTTAGATATCAAGCTGAAATTTACTAATATATAAAATGTTTTTAGCTAGTTATCTCATTTGATGATAAATTAAGAGTTTAAATTTCTTGGTTTAACAGAATTTGATTTTAGTTATTTTAATAAATTACACTATTTTGTTTTTTTATATCCTCTAATTGGCACAAGAAATTAATAATTAAGAGCGTTGTAAGGATTTTGGATCTTGCTCTATTCTTTGCTTTTTCCTTAAAAATGAACCAGTGAATTGTCCTAAATCTTCTTGAGGTTGACCAGAATCTTTAAATGTAAGAAAAGCAGTGCTGTGCGAAGTCTCTGGTTGAGTTGTATGTTGACAAACAGGAATATCTTTTAAATCCTCAATAACTTCTGCCGTTATAGTTCTATCAAGTATTGTTTTACCATCACCCCTTTGATAACTTTCAGCATATGTGAATGTAATATTTTCAAATTTTTCTAAATAATTACTAAAATTTGCTAAATGTTGTACAGATGGCCTATAGTGACCACTGCAATTATTTACTTCTGTTATAACACCATCATAAAAAGTGATCTCACCTGCGCATAAAACTGGTTGACCAAATGCCAGAGATGTATGTCGTATCATTTGCATATTAACACTTGACCCGAGAGAAGATGGGGCTACAGATATGCCATCTTTAGTCCAAACATATATATAAGTAGAATTTCTTAAAGGCGTACCATTAACAACAAAGTTATTATCGCTAGTTATGTATAGCCTAGATTCGTCAGTGCCAATAATTTTCAACTTACTAGGGTGTGAAATGCGAAGTTGCGCTCTAGAACATTCAAGGATCATTTGTAGCCTACTTTCTGGTTCATCACTCAAATACAAACCACACTCAGTTTGGTTTTTAGCTACCCAACCTTGAAACAATTCTTCCAATTCACCTCTAATATTAGTAGTACTAGAACTTGATCTAGATGGTGAAGAATATCTTTGTTCAGCTGCAGCACTTCTTTGCCTATGTGGTGAAGAATATGTTTGTTCAGCTGCAGTACTTCTTTGCCTATGTGGTGAAGAATATGTTTGTTCAGCTGCAGTACTTCTTTGCCTATGTGGTGAAGAATATGTTTGTTCAGCTGCAGCACTTCTTTGCCTATGTGGTGAAGAATGTCTTTGTTCAGCTTGACCTAAAGTTCTGCTTTGCTTCGGAGATTCGTAAGCTGCTTCACTAGTAGCTGAGAAATGTTTTGCTGGCTTGTCTAATATAGATTTTAAATATGTATCAGCACGTAACCTTTTATATATTTCATCTGTGATAATAGTTGCTTTTTCTTCTCTCATAATACTCTCTTTTTTATGTTAGTCATGCATTATAGCATAAAAAAAGACTCTTATCAATGTAATAACTGCTTTTAATTTGTTTTTATAATAAAGCTAAGGTTTCTACCAGTAGATAGCTGATTACCATGTGTAAATTTTCTATGTGAAAAACACTTATTATTGTTACTATAAGTATCTAGATTAATATCATCTATATTAGTGATTTTATATGATTGTAATATGTTTTTAGCATATAATCTTAAGTTGAATAAAAATTTATGGTTAGTAGTTTTTTTAAAACAATCTATATTTTCTGGATTTTGCCACATGAAATTATTATAAAAATTAATATCTACTTCATATGAAGCTTGGCAAATTGAGGGCATTAACGCTATATATATGTTTTTAGCTTTTGCCCCTTGTTGTAAAATTTGCTCTATAAATTTATTAATAATACCTGAAAATGCACCTCGCCAGCCTGCATGTATTGCAGAAATCACATCTAAATCACTAGCATAAATCAAAATAGGTAAACAATCTGCTGTGAGTACCGACATAGCTATATTTTTCTCCAAGGTGAAAACTGCATCTCCTGCTACAGCATTAGCTTTTATTATGTTATTTTGCTTATATTCATGGATAATATCAGAATGAGTTTGGATTAAAGTAATTATGTTAGCTACAGGAATATTTAAGTATTTTGCGGCGATTTGATAGTTTTTTTCAATGTTTTCCTTTAAATCACCACTATTATAGCCAAAATTTAAAGATGTATAATCTCCATCACTCACACCACCCTTGCGCGTGAAGTAACCATGCTTTATATGAGGGAATTTAGCAAATATTTTGCTTGTAACAATTTGGACCATAATTCAAAAAAGCTTAAAAAAGGCAATATATAAGCCGGATTCTGTGTAAAACAGCTATTCATCTTGATTAACTATCACTAGTTAATTCATGCAACCTACCCAAATAACAGGTCAGAGAACCTATAGTTATTTCTATTTGGTCTTGCTCCTGGTGGGGTTTACCATGCGTTTTTTGTTACCAAAAAACCGGTGAGCTCTTACCTCACCATTTCAACCTTACCTATAAATAGGCGGTGTATTTTCTGTGGCACTTTCCCTTGATTACTCAGCTTGGCGTTACCAAGCACCATTCTCTGTGGAGTCCGGACTTTCCTCTAGAAAATCTAGCAGCTGTAATATTGCCTAAAATTAAACTAAGCTCTTTAGTAATTTAGTCAAGCAAACTACTTACATAAAAGCATCTATTATTATGGCACCAAAAATAATAAATAAATAAAATATAGAATAGATAAAAGTTTTAATGCTAGTTTTTTTATTAGGCTTTTTAACTAACTTAACTAAGTAATAAATAAAAATAACATTAGCTAAGGACGTTGCAGATAAATAAATAATTTCTAACTTGGCACTATAAAAATACAGAACATAAGTGCTTGAGATCATTAGAATACTATATAGCACAATTTGATTCAAAGTTTTTGCAACTCCTTTTACTACAGGCAACATTGGTATATTTGCTTTTTTGTAATCTTCATTTCGATATAGAGCTAAAGCCCAGAAATGAGGCGGAGTCCATAAGAAAATAATCGAAAACATTAAAATAGCTTCCAAAGAAATTACGTTAGTGACCGAAACATAGCTAATTAATGGAGGGAAGGCACCTGCAGCTCCACCAATAACAATATTTTGCGAGGTTCTTCTTTTTAGCCAAATAGTATAAATAAAAACGTAAAATGAAATGGCTATTAGTAAGATTGCAGCACTAAGCAAATTACTTGATAAAAAAATTAAAATTAGAGCAATTATACATAAAATTATACCATATGCTAAAGCATCATCTGGCAAGATTTTTCCTAAAGGCAAAGGACGGTTTTTAGTACGGGTCATGATTTTGTCAATATCATTATCATACCACATGTTTAATGCAGCCGCACCACCACTAGCTAAAGATATAGCAAGTAAAGTTATACTCATTAAGTAGATGTTTTTATCACCCTCGGCCACAATAAAACCGGCAATACCAGTAAAGACAATTAAACTCATTACACCTGGTTTTAAGAGGCTGTAATAATCTTTGATGGTTGCAAACTTATGCATAAATTACTTTATAACCGGTTGATTCTCAAAACTATGAAATGGAGGAGGGGATGATAAAGTCCACTCTAAGGTATTAGCATGTTTACCCCATGGGTTATCACCAGCTGGCTTTCCTTTTTTTAAGGTGTGATATATCACATAGATAAAAAATAAAGCCCCGGCAAATGAGATATAAGAACCTACAGAAGAGACATAATTCCAACCAGCATAAGCATCTGGGTAATCAGCATATCTTCTTGGCATACCAGATAACCCTAAAAAATGCTGTGGAAAGAAAGTTAGATTAACTCCAACAAACATTAACCAAAACTGGATTTGACCATAAGTTTCATTATATAAGCGACCGCAAATTTTTGGAATCCAATAATAAAAACCAGCAAATGCTATAAATAAGGCCCCAAGAGACATAGTATAATGAAAATGAGCTACCACATAATAAGTATCATGCATTAAAATATCTACACCAGCACTGGATAATACAACGCCAGTTATACCTCCCACTGTAAATAGAAATAAAAAGCCAATTGAATATAACATAGGTGTAGTGAATATTATTGAACCACCCCACATAGTTGCGATCCAACTAAAGATTTTTATACCAGTAGGCAGTGCAATAATCATTGTAGCGGCAGTAAAATATGCTCTAGTATTCATACTTAAACCAACTGAGAACATATGGTGAGCCCAGACCACAAAGCCAACAATTCCTATAGCAGCCATCGCAACTACCATTCCCGTGTAACCAAAAATAGGTTTGCGTGAAAAGGTGGAAATAATATGACTTACAATACCAAAGCCAGGAAGTATTACAATATATACTTCAGGGTGACCAAAAAACCAAAATAAGTGCTGGTATAATACAGGGTCTCCTCCACCTGCTGGATTAAAAAATTGTGTACCAAAATTTCTGTCAGTCAATAACATCGTGATAGCACCACCTAAAACAGGTAAAGCTAATATTAGTAAGAATGCAGTAATTAATATAGACCAGACAAATAAAGGCATTTTAAATAAAGTCATACCTGGTGCTCTCATATTAAAAATAGTTGCAATAAAATTAACTGCGCCCAAAATTGATGATGCACCGGCTAAATGTAATGAAAAAATAGCCATATCAACTGCCATGCCCGGGTGTCCTAAACTAGAGCTTAATGGTGGATAAACCGTCCAGCCCGTTCCAGCTCCACCATCTACAAAAGCAGAAGCCATTAACATTATAAAAGAGAAAAATAATAACCAAAAACTAATATTATTTAGTCTTGGGAAAGCCATGTCAGGGGCACCAATCATTAAAGGCACGAAATAATTACCAAAACCACCTGTTAAAGCCGGCATAATCATGAAAAATACCATTATAAATGCGTGAGCTGTGATAAAGACATTGTATAATTGGTAATTACCATTGAAAATTTGGTCGCCAGGATACATAAGCTCTGCTCTCATTCCTACGGAGAATAATGCGCCAACTAAACCTGCAAAGATTGCAAATATTAGGTACATTACCCCAATGTCTTTGTTACTTGTTGAAAAAATCCATCTTTTAATTCCGGTTGGAGTGTGATCTGACATATAATACCTTTAGTAATTATTTATTTTGTTGCTAATTTTAATGTGTTTAAATCTAATTTGTAAGAAAACTCTTCTTTTGCTTTCTCTGTCCATAATTTAAACTCATCTTTTGGTACTGCAATTATTTGAATAGGCATAAAAGCGTGTAATATACCACATAATTCAGAACATTGACCATAATAAGTTCCTGCTTCCTCTATATATACCCAGGTTTCATTAAGACGTCCTGGTACAGCATCCATTTTAACGCCTAATGCAGGCACTGCGAAAGAATGAATTACATCTGATGCTGTAATTTGTATTCTTATGTTAGTTTCTATTGGTAAATATACTTTGTTGTCAGTGGTTAATAGTCTTGGCTCACCTGCTAAAAGATCTTCTTCTTTTTTCATGTAGCTATCAAAAGATATGTCGTTATTATCTGGATATTCGTAACTCCAATACCACTGTCTACCCACAACTTTAAGTGTCATTTCAGATTCTGGAATTGTTTCCTGATAATAAATTAATTTTAAGGATGGAATAGCAATAGCAATAAGAATTAAGGCCGGAACTAAAATCCAAATTATCTCAATAATCGTGTTATGTGAGGTGGTAGATGGGGTAGGATTGTTTTTTGCTCTAAATTTAATACATGTAACAACCAAAAGTAATAAAACAAAAATAACCACAATCCACAATAATAACATAATGTAATCATGAGTTTCATGCGCAGCCCTAGCTGTTGGAGATATAGCTCTTTGAAAACCTAACTGCCAATTTTCTGCTATCCCAGTTGCGCTAGCTGGATTTAAGATTAAAAGCAAGTTAGCAAAAATAAGTGTAAGTAATTTCATACAATCATTATAAAAGTTACAATATTTTTAGTATTAAATAGCTTAATATTCAAGAGCTAAATTTACAATCCTGCTGCTTTTCTAAGCATCATAAATTTAAGCGCTGGGATTCTGTCCGCTAATTTTAAACCAATTTTTCTAGTTTTCTTTAGGATAATATTATTATTGGAAAAGATAAAATTTATACCATGCGTTGAGCTTACTAAAGAAAGAATATCAAATTTCCTTTCTTGGTAGAATTTTTTGATTAATTCAGCTCTTCCAAAATCTTGATTTAGATTAATTTTATCGCTTAATAATATTTCATCAATTACTTTTATGTCTCTTAAAGCGACATTAAAGCCCTGTCCTGCAAGTGGGTGCATACCATGCGCAGCATCACCAATTAAAATAGTGCGATGGAAATTATTTTGGGGTGCATAGACTAAATTTAAGGGAAAAGATTGTAATTTATGTTCTAATTTTGGTGCGCTAAGGTAATTTTCTGTTTTTTCCGCTAAAATATTTTCTATTTCACTATGTGGCAAAGCTAAAATTTTTGCTGCTTCATTTTTGGTTTCAGTCCAAACTATAGATGTTTTATAGCCATTTTGTAACGGTAACATAGCAAATGGACCATTTGCAAGAAAACGCTCAACTGCTATGTTTTTATGGTGATTTTGATGACTTATTGTAGCGGCTAAAGCTGTTTGTTGGTAATCGTGAAAATGGGTTTTTAAAGCTAGGTCGTTTCTAATCTTCGAATTTCTACCGTCAGCTGCAATTAGCAATTTTGCAGATAATTTTAGTTCCTTGGTTGTTAAATCTACTGAGTTTTGTTTATATTTTATGTCACTGCAAGTGAAATCATGGTAAAAATCAATATTATCACCATGCTCATTTAAGTGCTGATAAAGTTTTTGTCTAATTAAACTAGCGCTTAACATTAAGCCTAAGGGGGAGCCAATATCTTTTTGATTAAATTCTAAATAATCTGTGTCATAACCGTCCATCACATGAATTTCTTTGATAGGACAGGTATTATGATCGTAAACTTGCCATAATTTCTTTTTGTTTAAATAAATTTTTGAGCCATGTGCAAGAGCAAAAGCTCTTTGGTCATTTTGATCTCTAATATTTGCTTTGCTCTCCTTATCCACTAGAGCAATTTTTAATTTGTGCGACATAAGTGAGGCCGCTGCAGTTAATCCAACTACACCACTACCAAAAATAATAATATCATATTTGTTATGTTGCATATATTAATTATTTAACTTGTTTGTCTTTAAATGTTAACTATTTTTTTGTTTTTCTTAAAGCTAAATTTAAGCATTAGCTCTAAAATATTGAAATTATGCTTTGTGCGAAGCTGATATGTATTTAAATTGCTTAGATAAGTAATTTTATTCTTTAATTACTGTACTATATTTAATAATAATTGTTATATAAGTAACTGTTAATAACTTAATCATTATTAAATAAGACTAAAATTTAAATTATGAATAAAAAACAAATTTTCTCTATTTTTATTGTTTTGGCTATAATCACCACTTTATTACTTGGTTTTTGGCAAATAAAGCGTTCTGAGCAAAAAAACACACTTAACCATGCAATTAAATATACATTTGAGCACCCTTTAGCTTATAATGAAGAAAAGTCGCAACCATATCAAACTTACATTATTTCTGGGTTCTATGATTTTCAAAAACAAATCTTACTTGGACCAAGAACATTTAACAACCAAATAGGTATGTATGTTTATACAATATTTGTTACAGATAATAACGAGCATTTACTAGTTAACAGAGGTTTTGTTAGTAAAAATAATAGCATGAATATTAAGTTAGCAGGCAAAAGTGATGACTTAACAATAAAAATATTTTCACTAGGTAAGCCCAAACAAAGTTGGTATAGCGCTAAAAATTCTCCTCATAAAAACCAATGGGTAAGCTTAAATTTTGCTGAAATAGAAAGTTTTTTTAAGTTAGATTTAGGTCAGCATTATTTTAAAGAAATTGTAAATCCTGAGCAGAAAATAGATAGTAAAATTATCGCGTCATTTACAGAAAGTTACCAAATAGATAATATTCACACTAAATATATTTATTTTTGGTTTTTATTTTCATTAACTTTCTTAATTATGTTAGTGATTTATGTTAAAAGTAAAAAAACCTGAATTTTCAGGTCTATTTTATAACCAAAATAAATATTTATTAAATTACAAGTTACAGAAATATTTACAAGTTTCTGCTAAATTTAATCAACAAATTAGAGCGTTAATAGTACCACATGCTGGCTATATTTATTCTGGCCAATGTGCAGCTCATGCCTATGCTTTGGTTAAAAAACAACAAACACTTTATAAAAATATTTATATATTAGCTCCAAGTCATAATTATGATTTCAATATGCCTAGATCATGTGATTATAATTTTTTTACCACCCCAATTGGTGCATTAAAAGTTAATAATCTGGAAATAGAAAGGCTAAAAGCAGAAAATCATTTGCATATAGATAACCAAGTTTTTGTGAAAGAGCACAGTATAGAAGTACAATTGCCATTTATAGTTAAAAGTTTTGGCTTAAAAGTTAATATAATACCTTGTTTACTTAGTAGGACTAAAGTAACATATATCACCAATATTCTAGACCAAATTTTTCAAAATAAAGATAATTTTCTAGTCATTAGCGCGGATTTAAGTCATTTCTTAAATATTCAGATGCAACAAGCTAGGGATTTAAACACTATAGCTAAAATTGAGAATTTAGGCCCAAATTTTATTACTTATGAAGAATCATGTAATGCTATGGCAATTAATGGCCTAATGAATTTTTGTAGTAATAATAACTACAATATAAAAAATGTTTATTTTGCTAATTCAGCTGAAAAAACAAAAGATTATAATAAAGTGGTAGGTTATGGCTCATTTGTAATTTATTAGCTGGCAATATTTGCTTCTGCTGTTGTTAGCATTTGACCCATTTTTTTTTGTTTAAGTAAAGCTCTAGCTTTGCTATATTTTTCATCATGCCAAAACATTAAACAGCCATTGCAGCCTTTACCACAACAACCTTCCGTACCTACTCTTGGAGTTTTTAACACAATATTTTCTAGATTTTCTGTTTTAGTGTGGATTAATTGCTCTTGTAATTTTTTGAATTTTTGTTCTGAGCCTTTATTATCCTCTAATTTTCTTGCTTCTAAATCTAATTTTAAACGCTCAAATTCTTCTTGTGTAAGCGGCTTTTCTTTTCTTACAACTGTATTTTCTTGTAAAATCATTTTTATTTTAGCTTGATCTTCTTGTTCAAATATTTTGTAGAAAATCTTTATTTTTGGTTTGAAACCAGGATTTACTACTTCAACCAGCTTATCTTCACCATTTTCATCCCTTGCAACTAAATTAAAATTATATAAACGAAGTAATATAGGGTCATATTGTGCTGGTGGAACAAATTCTAAAACATCACCTGCAACTAAACGATTTTTCACTTCTAAGATAAAGTGATCATCGGCTATTTCATTAATGATACCTGCAAATTCCCATTTAGTTGCAGATTTTGCAGATTCATAATTATGTCCATAATTTGTTAATCTACCCTCATGAAAAGCCAAGCTGTAACCACGGTTTGATAGAGTATCTAACTCTGCTAAATATTTATCTGCTTGCCAATTTTCTGGGTCCAGCGCCCAATCATCCATGGCTTTACGATATGCTCTGGTTGTGATTGCTAAATAATATTCAGATTTATTCCTGCCTTCAATTTTAAGTGAATCAATACCACTTTCTAGATATTCATTTAACTTAGGCATTAAACATAAATCTTTTGCGTTAAGTATGTATGAGCCTCTTAGATCCTCTTCAAGTGGCATAAATTCACCAGGGCGATACTCTTCTTCTAAAAGAAATTCAAATAAATTTTGATTTTCCTCATTAATTTCTAGTTCTTTTATTGAGCCGTCGCGCAATTTTAAATGTAATTTATAGTGCCATCTGCAACTATGTGCGCAGTTTCCTTGATTGGCACCTCTCTCCGACATAAAGTTTGATAATAAACAACGACCTGAATAAGTCATACACATTGCTCCATGTATAAATGTTTCAATTTTAATATTGGGGCATTTTTCTTTTACTTCTTTTATTTCCTCAAAAGATGTTTCTCTTGCCATAACGCATAAATCAGCTCCTTGATCTTGCCAATATTTTACTGATAACCATGAGCAAATATTTGCTTGTGTAGAAATATGCAATTCTATGTCGCTAGTTCTTTCTTTTAAATATTGGAATATGCCAGGATCTGCAACTATTATACCATCTGGCTTAACTTCATTAATTGTTTCAAGAAATTTAGGGAGTTTTTCAATATCTCTATTATGTGAAAATAAATTAAGAGTTAAATATACTTTTTTACCATATTTATGTGCATATTTTATACCTTCAGTTAAATCTTCTAAGGTGATTTGAGATTTTGTTCTAAGAGACAAATCTGGAGTACCTATATATACCGCATCTGCGCCATATGATATTGCTGTTTTTAATTTATTTAATGATCCAGCAGGTGCTAGAAGCTCAGATCTGAGTCGTTTTTGGTTCATGGTTATGATAACAATATTTTGATGTATTATTTAGCAGAACTGGTAAATTACAATTTTTTTATTAACTAGCTATTGCTTGTAAAATTTTATTTTCTAAACTCGAGAAAATATTAAATAAAAAAGATAAAATATGATAAACTTAAATCCCTTTGTTAATTTACTAGGTTCTCTATTATCTTTTTATTCTCTGTTAGTCTTTATTTACATAATTATGTATTATTTACTGCTGTTCAAAGTAATAAATAATTATAATCAATTTGTAATCAGGGTGAATAGATTTCTGGTGCAAATAATAGAACCAGTTCTAGAAAAAATTCGAAAATTTATACCAAATGTAGCTGGTATTGATATATCACTTATCATATTATTTATTTTGATCCGGTTTTCAAAGGATGTCTTATATACTTATCTTTACGTATATTAAGGTAAAAACTTTTTTTCTAAATAGCGCAAATAACAATCAGCGTCCAGTTTGCTTCCACAAAATTCTGTAATTATTTCTTCAGCATTTTGACTATGGGCTTTTTTATGAATATTTTCTTTTAAAACCTCATTGATTTTAGCAAAATTTCCAGCCTCTATTAGATTGTCAAAATCTGAGAGAATATTGCGAAATTTATTAGCTATCTGGCTGGCATATATAGCTCCTAAACTATATGTAGGGAAATAACCAAGGCTGCCATCGCTCCAATGTATGTCTTGTAAGCAACCATTTTGGTTTTTTGGTGCTTTAAGCTGAAATAATTTCTCAGTTTGTATAGCCCATATTTCAGGGATATCCTTGGTTTCTATTTTTTTGTTAATAAGGTCTTTCTCTATGTTGTATCTAAGTATAATATGTAAAGGGTAGGTAACTTCGTCACTATCAATTCTGATATAGTCTTTTTTAACATAATTTAAATTATTATATAAATCTGCCGCACTGATAGACAGGTTTAAATATTTGTTTATATGGGGTAGGGCGAATTTACAAAACTCCATGCTTCGTGCTATTTGCATTTCATAAAAAAGAGATTGGCTTTCATGGAGGGCCATACCAGCATCCTGACCTATAGCTTTTGTACATTGGTTTTGCGGCAAGTTACTATCATAAATAGCATGGCCTGACTCGTGAATAATACCCATAAAAGCTGAGGTAAAATCACATTCATTATATTTTGTAGTAATTCTTACATCGCCATTATAGCCAGTGCAAAAAGGATGTTCGCTTTCGTCAATTAAACACCATTTATTTGTTATGCCAAATTTTTCGGTAATTGCTAAAAACAATTTCTTTTGCAACTCTTTTGGGATGTTTTGTTCATGCAGTAACTTTGGTTTTGTTTGATTTGCAATAATTTTGTTAATTAGATTTGGTAATTTATTCTCTAATTTGGTGAAGACTTTATCTAACTCTTCCTCTTTAACGCTAGGGCAGTATAAATCCAGTAAAGTTTCATATTTAGACAGATTGAGCTTTTCACTTTTTATTTGGCTTATTTCCCTTAATAATTTAATTAGCTTACTAAAATATTGGTCAAATAATTTGTAATCATTGTTTTTTCTAGCTTCTGGCCAAATAAATTCTGTTTTAAGGGCTATCTTGCTGAAATCTTCTCTCAACTTTTGTGGTAAAGAGTTTTTGTGCAGAAAATCCCTCTTCATTAGGAAAAAATTTCTTTGTTCTCTTTTAGATAAATTGCTAGGATCTAAATTATTAATTAATTTTGAAATCTCTTTGTTGCATATAGAATTATCTATTTCTTGATTAATTAAATTAAGTTGTTTTTCTCTAATGTAAAAACCATCTTTTGGCATTTTTACTTGAGTATCCCAACTTAAAGTGGAATTAATTTTTTTTAATATATAATATCTATCAAAGGCCTTAGTTAATTTTAAATAATCGTTATTCATATGGAAATACCTGCTAAACAAAAAAATATCTTATTAAAATTAGCTGCAAATACAATAGAAGAATATATCACTAAGCAAGAAATAATAAAAAAGCCTGCCTATCTTAACTGTAAGAATTTGTTTTTTGCTAAAGTAATGCCGCAAATTTTTAAAGAAAAATTAAATTGTTTTGTAACTATTTACAAAGATTCAGTATTAAGAGGTTGTATTGGTAGCTTGAGAACAGATGAAAGCTTATATCATAACATAATTAAATATAGTATTTTAGCAGCAACGCAAGATGGTAGATTCTCACCCATAAATGTAGATGAACTGGCTTCACTAAAATATGAAATTTCAATTTTAGCTAAATTTGTGGAAATTTCTGATAGTGAAGATTTTTTACTAGGTGAGGAGGGTTTATTGTTAAATGCAAATTTAACTTCTGCTATATTATTGCCACAGGTTGCAACAGAATGTTCGCTTAACAAATTAGAATTTATAGAAACATTAAAAGAGAAAGCCAGATTAACTGAATTTAAACATAAAGTTAATTACAAGCTTTATAAATTTAAAACCACAATAATCAAATAACCTAATTATTGGCTGAACCAACAGCCTCTGCTATATTACTAAAACCATCTTTTTGTAATAATAGCACTAAATCTTTATTGATTTCTGTAGCTAAATTAAGCCCCTCATAAATTAGTGCGCTATAAATTTGTACTAAATTAGCACCTAATTTTATTTTGTGATATGCATCCGTGGCATTAGATATACCACCAACACCAATAATTGGTATTTTACCTTGTAATATTTGGTATGCTTTGGCTAAAATTTGGTTAGATTTAACAAAAACAGGCTTGCCACTTAAACCGCCCATCTCTGATTTGAGTTTTTGGTTCTTAAGGCCATCTCTTGAAATGGTTGTGTTAGAGATTATTAAAGCGTTAATTCGGTATTTTAACGCAATTTTACATATGTTATTAAGCTCAATATCACTTAAATCTGGTGCTATTTTAAGAAATAGGTTCTTATGGCCAAGCAAGTCTCTTTGCTTGGTTAGTGTTGCAATAAATTTATCTAACTTATCTGCGGTTTGAATCGTTCTAAGACCTGGTGTATTTGGCGAAGAGATATTAATCGTTATGTAATCTGCTAGATCATAGAAATATTCAACTAAATAACTATAATCAGTGATTTCTGATTCAGTTAGCTTGTTTTTACCTATATTTATACCAATGGGTATTTGACCAAGGTAATTGTTACAGAAATTATCTCTAAATTTTTTGGCCCCAACATTGTTAAAGCCCATACGATTTATTATAGCTTTATCAGATTTTAATCTAAATAAACGAGGCTTATTATTACCCAGTTGGGATTTTGGTGTTACTGTTCCCACTTCTAAAAAACCAAAATTAAAATTAGTTAAGGTTCTGATCATTTCAGCATTTTTATCAAATCCTGCGGCTAAACCAATTGGATTAAGAAACTCTATACCAGCAATATTTTGCTTTAATGAGCTGTGTTCAAATTTTCTTGGTGGAAGTATCATACTGTTTTTTAAGCAGAATACGGCTATATTATGGGATAATTCTGCTGGTAGTAAATATAATAAATGTTTGTAAAAGTTAAAAAGTTTCATTTTAATTGCTATATATTATCAATAATGTTAAAAAATAATTACAGGTTAATACTTATGAATAGATTTTTCGCACACATTATATTTTGCTTACCAATAATTTGTTACATCAATGTAGCAAAAGCAAAATATGAGTCACTAAAATTATCAAGTTTAACTCAAAAATCAGCTCAAAATATTATAAAATATCAAAATAATGATTTTGAACAAGCAAACTCTCTGTCATTAAGTACTAAAAAGATTCTAAATAATATCTATTTAAGAAGTAACTCAAATAACAAAGAATCACGTAATAAGAATATATTTATTGAAAAAATGCATAATGATAGTGATGTAAATTACTATGATACAATTAAGGGTAACCCCTCTATAGATATAGAAATTAAGAAGCCAAATGAAATTTTACTACAAAAGCGTAAAGCATATGAGAAAGCATTTGCAGCAATAGAATCTGGTTCATTTGAGACGGCCATTATTCTTTTTGAAAAATTACTACAAAATTATCCTAAAGATAAATTTATCATAACTGCTTTAGCTTCTTCCTACCAGCAATTGGGGGAGGATAAATTAGCTTATAAATATTACGCAAGAGCTTTAGCTTTATTCCCAAATGATAAATTGCTCTTTAATAATTTTCTTTTGTTGGTGGCAAAAGAATCGCCTGAAGAGGCGTTGGCAGAGTTTCTTAAGTTAGATAATATTTACCCGAAGAGTGATTTTTTAAAAGCTCAAATTGCTTACTTATTGACAAAATCAGATAATTTTGAGCAAGCTTTGAATTATATTCAATCAGCTATTTTACTAAATAAACAAAATTCAACTTATTATTTTTACAAAGCGGTTATATTAGATAAGATGAATCTCAAACATAAAGCTCTTCCTATTTATGCTGCTATTTTAAATTCTGGTAGCTATAAGAATATAGGAGTTAACAAATCGGTAATAAAACAAAGAATTAATGAATTAAGCAGTTAAGATGAGTCATGCAATTTTATTAGATAAAATCCTATCCGCTACAAAAAAAGACGGAGTCTCAGACTTACTTCTTTCATCAGATTTACCCCCTGCGGTAAGAATTTTTGGAGACTTAAAATATATTACTGATCAAAAAATTTCCTCGGATGATATTAGGACAATTTTACATTTGACGATGAATGAGTATCAAAAATCTCATTATGAATCAAACTTAGAGATTGATTATGCCTATGATCACAGCAATGGAAATAGATATAGGGTTAATGCTTTTAACACCGTAAAAGGTTCCGCAGCTGTGTTTAGAAAAATCAGTTCAGATATACCAACTATCGACAAAGTTGCTGTGCCAGATATTATCTTAGATTTAGTAAATAAGGATCATGGTTTATTACTAGTTACTGGTCCTACTGGCTCAGGAAAGTCGACCACTTTAGCGGCCATTATAGAATATCTAAATGTTAATAAATCTAAGCATATTATTACTATAGAAGACCCAGTCGAATATATGTTTGAGTCTAAAAAATCTATTATTAATCAAAGGCAATTAGAGTCATCAACTCTGTCTTTTCCTGCGGCATTAAGAAGCGCTTTAAGAGAAGATCCAGATGTGATAATGGTGGGTGAAATGAGAGATCCAGAAACTATAAGGTTGGCCTTAACTGCAGCTGAGACTGGTCATTTAGTTTTGTCAACATTACATACAAATACTGCTTATGAATCAATCAACAGAATTATAGATGTATTCCCAAGTGACAGTAGAAAGTTAGCTGTATCATTATTGGCTTCATCATTATTAGGCGTTGTTTCTCAGCGTTTAGTTCAAACCAAAGATGGTAACTCTAGAGTGCCAGCACATGAAGTATTGGTTGCAACTAATGCAGTTAAAAACCTTATTAGGGAAGAGCATGTAACGCAAATTAACTCTATGATGCAGGTGGGCTCTAAATATGGTATGATTACTCTAGAAGATAGTTTGAACTCATTAGTAAATAGAGGTTTAGTTAAAGCTGATACTCTCACCAAATATCTTAAGAAAAGCGAAGAGGTAAATAAATAGCATGGCAATTAAGCATTTTATCGATGTAGATCAACTAAGTTTAAAAGAGTTGAAAGAGATTTTTATCAGAGCTAAATATTTTTGTACTAAACCACAAAATGAACTGCTTAAAGGTAAAAAACTAATAAATTTGTTTTTTGAAAATTCGACTAGAACTAGATCAGCTTTTGAAATATCTGCAAAAAATATGGGCGCAGAAGTGATAAATATTGATATTTCAACTTCAGCATTAAAAAAGGGGGAATCTGAAAAAGATACTATTTACACCTTAAATGCTATGAGTCCTGACTTTTTAACCATAAGACATGTGGAGTCTGGTATTGTAGAGAAGTTAGCACGCTATAGTGAATCTGCTACAGTTATTAATTCTGGGGATGGTGCTCACGCTCATCCAACTCAAGCTTTATTGGATTGTTACACTATTTTTGAGAAGTTAAAATTTAATAGCTTAGAAGAGTTTAAAAAGCTAAAAATTGTAATTTGTGGTGATATAATAAATAGTAGGGTAGCAAGATCAAATATTAAGCTATTAAATATGCTAGGTGCTAAAATTAATTTAGTAGGTCCTGCACCACTAGTGCCACATAGTTTTGCAGATGAAAATATTAAAATTTTTTATGATATTGAAGCAGCTGTTAAAGATGCCGATGTTATAATGACGCTTAGAATTCAGCAAGAAAGAATGAAAAGCTGCTTAATTTCGTCATTAAGAGATTATTATAGAAATTATGGTATAAAAAGAGAGTTGCTTAAAAATGCTAAAAAATCTTGTTTTATATTACACCCAGGCCCAATAAATCGTAATGTAGAGCTAGAAAGTGAGCTTGCAGATGATAAGGATGTTTGCCTAGTGCTAAATCAGGTGCAAAATGGTATAGCCGTGAGGCAAGCTTTATTAGAGTTTCTAATTTAATTTATTTTTGTTTTTTAGAATAAACTTTAGATTGCAATATGGACAAGTAGCGGTGTTGTTTGGCAGTAAATTTAAATATATTTTAGGGTGGGGAGAATTTTGTTCTTTTCCATCACAAGATATAGTAGTTTTATCTGTGTAAGTTTCTTTGTTTTCTTTATTGCTCATGACACAAAATATTAAATATTATCTAATAAAGGTAGTTTGTTGTTTTGTTTATCCTCTAAATTTATGGGATATTCCCCAGAGAAACAAGCATCACAATATTGCGGTTGTTTACTATTCCTTTCTTTATTACCAGTAGCTTTATAAAGTCCATCAAGAGAAATGTAAGCAAGAGAGTCTACCCCTATGATTTTAGCTATTTCATCTATGTTGTGGTTGGCCGCGATTAGTTTTTTTCGATCAGGCGTATCAACTCCATAGAAACAAGAATGTGTGGTTGGGGGGCTTGAAATTCTCATGTGAACTTCTTTTGCACCACAGCTTCTTATCATATCTACGATTTTTTTAGAAGTTGTTCCCCTAACTATAGAATCATCAACTAAAATTATTCTTTTGTTTTTTAGAACTGCACGATTGGCATTATGTTTTAATTTAACTCCAAAATTCCTTACATTATCAGTGGGCTCAATAAAAGTCCTGCCAACATAATGATTTCTAATAATACCAAATTCAAAGGGTAATTTTGCTTCTAATGCATAGCCCAAAGCTGACGGTACACCAGAATCTGGAACAGGCACTACCACATCAGCATCTACACTACTCTCATTAGCTAAAATTCTACCTATGTTTTTTCTAACTTCATAAACATGCTTTTTGTTAATAACACTGTCTGGTCTTGCAAAATAAATATATTCAAAAATACAAAACTTATTTGGCTTTTCTTCAAATGGTCGATAAGAATTTACACCTTCATTATTGATAACAAGCATCTCACCAGCTTCTATATCTCTAATGAACTCAGCGCCAATTATATCAAAAGCACAACTCTCAGAAGCAACTATATAAGCATCATTGATTTTTCCTAGGGCAAGGGGTCTAATACCATGTGGATCTCTAATTGCAAAAAGTGCATTATCTGCAATTGCCACGATAGAATAGGCTCCCTCCACTTTTTTTAATGCATCTATAATTTTATCTGCAACTTTATTCAAATTACTTTTAGCAATTAAATGTAAAATTACTTCAGTATCCATGGTAGAGTTAAAAATTGACCCTGTTTTAACTAATTCATTTTTTAAGGTTAAAGCATTAGTTAAGTTACCATTATGAGCAAGAGCAATACCCCCAGTATCTAATTCAGCAAAAATAGGTTGGCAAGCAAAGCTGTTTTTACTTCCAGCTGTGGAATAGCGTACATGACCTATGGATATGTTTCCAGGTAAATCATCTATAATTTTACTGTCATTAAAAATATCACCTACATGACCTGTGTCATGATGCTTGTGAAATGTATCTTGGTCATAAGTGATGATGCCAGCTGCTTCTTGTCCGCGATGCTGTAAAGCATGTAAGCCTAGGGCTGTTAGTGAAGCTGCATCATCTCCGCCATAAATTCCACATACACCGCATTCTTCATGTAAAGTGTCTAAGTTAAGCTCGTCTGTATTATACATAATTTATAAAATTTGCGTTATTATAGATTTTCTCTGCTAATTAGCAAGAATTGACTTTAATTTAAACCCTCTATTAAAGATTCTAGTTTTTCTAGATCATCAGAATCTATTTCTTCTGTTGCAGCTGGGCTAGTTTTGGTTTTATCCTCTGTGCTATCTTTTTTATCATTTTCCATTATTTTGTAATATTTTAGCAAATCTTTTGCCCCCTCTAACTTTTTTAATAGATTGTTAGGTTCAGTAGTTTCTTGATCAGCTTTTGGTGTTTTTGTTTTCTGTTCCAAGTTTTCTTCTTCACTTTCTCTAAATTTATCAAATATGTCTTGGTAATCTTCTAGATTGCTTTTTAAAAGCTTCTGGTTTTTTTCATATATAATTTCTGTATAGCTTCCACTCAGCCAATTGGGATTGTTTTTTGGTGAAAACTTAGCAACAAAAACTAACAATGAAATAAAAATTAGGGCACATTTAACTGTAGCAAGAATAAAACCAAGTAATTTATCGATAATGTTAGGAAGAAATGCTTTCAGTAATATTATTACAGGGTAGAAAATGATTTTAATAAAAAATCCTATAAATATATATGAAGAAAAATATATGGATATTGGATAATATGGCTTTTCTATTATAGAAATTTCTATAGTTTCTTTAAGAAAATAAGCTGCAAAAAATGTTGTTATTATCGCCGTTATAACTCTAATAATATCACATACTTCTACGCTAAAACCTCTGTTTGCAGCTAGTACTAGAGTAATTATTAGATATGCTGCTAAAGTTAAATCAAGATTAGACAATTAAAATAGATTTTAGTTAATATAATTTTATAATATTTTGTTTAAAAAAACTAGTGAATTATTTATTGCTATTGCATATTATGTAAATAATATAAAAACATAATAGCCAAAATAAAATAAAATGTTCAAAGGTACATATACAGCACTTATAACACCATTTAGTAATGGAAAGCTAGATCTTAATGCATATGAAAAAATTATTAATAGGCAAATAGAAGCGGGTATAAGTGGTTTAGTTCCATCTGGTACTACGGGCGAAAGCCCTACCTTGTCACATGATGAGCATAATGATGTAATCAGAACTTGTGTAGAATTATCTAAAGGTAAAGTGAAAATTATAGCTGGCACTGGCTCAAATTCTACAACAGAAGCGATCTACATGACTAAACATGCAGAAAAAGTAGGAGCAGATGCTGCTTTAATAGTAGCGCCATATTATAACAAGCCATCACAAAGAGGGCTTTATGAACATTTTAAAAGTATTCATGATAATACCAATATTCCTATTATCTTATATAATATACCAGGTAGATCTGTAGTTAATATTGACCTGGAACTGATGGCAAATCTTGCCAAATTACCCAGAATTATAGGAGTTAAAGATGCAACTGCAGATTTAACTTTACCACAAAAAATCAAAAATCTTATTGGTAATGATTTTATACAGCTTTCAGGCGAAGATGGCTCTGTTATTGAGTATAATAAGCAGGGTGGAGTAGGTGTAATATCTGTGACAGCTAACATCGCACCTGAGCTTTGCGTTGCTCAGCAAAATGCTTTCTTTGCTAATGATTTAACCAAGGCTGATAATATTACCAAAAAATTAGCAGAGATTAATGAGGTGTTGTTTTGCGAAACAAACCCAATGCCAGTGAAATTTGCAGCTGAGTTATTAGGTTTATGTACAGGTGAATTAAGATTACCTTTAATTGAAGTTGAAAAAAGATCTCAAGAAAAAATTAAAAGAGCTTTAAAGAATTTAGCTTTAATTTAAGATGTTGGAGCAGAAAATAATCTTACATAATAGAAGAGCTAAATTTGATTATAAGATAGAAGGAGTTATTGAGGCTGGAGTTGTTTTGTTAGGACCTGAGGTGAAATCTCTGAGAGGAGGAGCTGCTAGTTTTAATGATAGTTTCATTTATCCTAAAGGTAATGAGGTTTTTATCCATAATCTTTATATAGCTCCTTATGAACATATGAGTAGTTATAAAATAGATCCACTCAGATTAAGAAAGTTATTATTACATAAAAAGCAAGTTAGTAAATTAATGGGCTTAGCAAAAAAAAGTGGTGTTTCTATAGTTCCATTGAAAATGTATTTCAACAGTAAAAATTTTGTTAAGTTGGAAATTGCAATAGCAACAGGAAAGAAAAAACATGATAAAAGACAAGCAATAAAAGACAGAGAATGGGGGCGTAAGAAAGAATCCTTATTTAAACAGACTATAAAAGAGTAATGAAAAATATTTTAACCAAAATATTAAATATTACATTTCTATTTATATTATTCTTAGTTTTTTTTGCTATGTATTTTTACAGCTTAGTAATTATTAAGCCGCGTAATATTACTACTATAGTAAATAAAAGCTTTTCCTATTTAGATATAACAGATAATGGGCTTAGCTTTGATGCAGAAACCATTATGTTAGAGTGGAATAAACAAAGCTTTAGTTTTGATTTTAGATTATATAATACAAATATAACTATTAACAATAACACCTTAACCTTACCTTCTATTTTATTAGATATTAGCAAAAAAAACTTGCTCTTAGGTAAATTAAAATTGGATAATATTTCTATAGCGCAACTAGATTATAATTATCAAAATAATGCGATAAAACAAAGTTTAGCGTTTAAGGCAGTATATCAAGATTTACTGGCTAAGTTAAATAGCTTAACCAGCGATATTTTTAAAATAGGCTCTGTTTACATTGGCAAATTAAATATTAAGGATGTTTCTGGTAATAATTTGTTAAAAATAAGCAAGCTTTCTTATGAAACAAGCTTTGTTAAACATAAATATCACTTGTTCAGTAGCTTTAATGTTGGAGCGGATAGTAGGGTTTCGTTATTATGTATAATGGACCAAGAGCCCAATCTTGAGCATTGTGACATAAATATTTATGATTTTAGTGCAAAAAAGCTTAAAGATAAATTTAATTATTTTGCAAAATACTCAAACATATTAGATGCAAATTTAAAAATTAATAAATCAGAAAATGACAAATATAATATTAGTTTTACTACTAATATAAATCATACAACAAATGTAAATGAGCATATTTACCTCAAGCTAGAGGGGGGTCTAGCGCAAAATATAATCAATTTGACAAGCTCTAATATAACTGATTTTAATAAAAAAGTAGCTCTATCAGCTACATATGATTTAAATAAAAATTTTCTTTCATGGAGCATATTGGGCGAAAATTTACAGAAAAAAGATATATTATTTATGTGGCCCAATAATATTGCAAGACAAGCTAAAATATGGTTAGAAAAAGCGTTAATATATACTGAGCTTGAGAATTTTAATATAGCTGGTGATATTAACTTTCAGGAGAAAAAAATTCTTAAATTTTTTAAAGCAGATTTCAAAGTCAAGAATAGTAGTTTAAAAGCTACTGACAATCTTTCTCTTATTACAAATATTGATGGCACAATAAGATTATTAAATAAAAAACTAAATATAAATATTGCAAAAGCTAAATTAGAAGATGAAATTGTTAATAATATTGAAATAAAAATAGCTGAATTAAAGAAGTTAGACTCAGAGTTATTAATAAAAAGCAAATTAAATTTGAAGACGCTAAATTTAATTAATTTTTTATTGAAAGAAAAATTAACAACTAAGCAACTAAGCTTACTTAATAGCTACTTCTCCAATAGTAAAATTAAGGGTGATTTTATTTTATTATACCTAATTGGTGGAAAAAGAGGAATAAAGGATTTTCAATTAGATTTTAAAGGTAATTTAATTGGCGCAATTAAATCTTTTATCTCTGCTAATTCTAATAGTGATATTATTTTAACTAAGAAACTAAATAGTAATTCTTTTAAACTTGCAGCAGATCTTAAAAATGCAAAGTTTTTTATAGAAAATTTAGCAGGAGCAAAAGAAATAGGGGATAAACTAAAATTAGATACAATAATCTATAAAGATTCTAATAATTTAAACTTTAATCATATTTCTATGCTTGGGTCAAATGTAGATATTAAAGGTGAAATTGCGCTAAAAAAAGGAGAGTTGGAACGTATTTATTTTGATAAAGTTAACTTTGCAGATAATATATTCTCAATTAACTTACTTAATAATGGTACTAATTTAAAAGGTAAAGTAGCTGCGCAGAATTTGTTGTTGTCAGATAATATTTTTGTCAAAAAGAATCAGTCTACTTCATTTAAAAATCTTAAATTTGATTATGAGTTAGATAAAGTAGGATTAATTAACAAAAACAGCTATTTTAGCTTAAAGGGAGTAATTAATTGCGTGGAGTTGTGTGATTTCATTTATGGTGAGGGTTCTTATAATGAGGAAAATAATTTTATTTTCAAATCTGATTTTAAAGATGGTTTTAGGCAAATTTATTTAGAATCAAGCAATTTAGGTGGTATTTTGTCAGTTAATAAAATATCTGATAAAATAGTAGGTGGAAGCTTGCGCTTAAATGGATATTTTGATAAAAAAAATAGTTTGAATGTTAAGGTAAAAATACATGATTTTTATGTTAAGCATAAAAATTACTTCAAAAAAATGGTGGAATTAGGTTTGTTAAAAAAAGAAAATATAGACCAAATCTCATTTGAGCAAGGGGAGATTAATTTAGTAATTAAAGATAATAAAGATATTAGTTTAGATGAAAGTAAATTTTATGGTGATTTAATAGGGGTTACTGCGGAAGGAACAATTGATCTGAAAAATGATTATTTGAAGATTAAAGGACATGTGATACCTGCATATAAATTAAATAATTTATTTGCGGTGAAGGATATCCCAATAATAGGTAAGGTTCTAACTGGCAGGGAGCAAACTGGTATAATATCAGCAAAATATGATTTGACAGGATCAGTAACAAAGCCTGAATTTAAATTATATCCATTAAGTGCTTTATTACCTAATATTACCAGAAGATTAAAAGATATTTTTACTAAAGATTTCTGGCTTTCGGATAAAAATAAAAAAGAGATAAAGTAGTCTTTTAGCCTAAATATCTCAAAAATATAAGTCTTGTTCTACCGTAGATTTTATTTAATAAAACTTCATATTTTTGATTTAGATCAAAGTTATTTCTTTTATCCGTCTCTAAGATAATAATAGCATTGTCATCAAGCCAGTTCTCATTAGCTAACTTGTTTAAAGTAGCTGCTTCAAGTTTAAGTGAATATGGCGGATCTATAAAGCAAAAATTATATTTTCTAGGGTTATTATATAATTTATTGATGTCAGAAGCAATGAAATTTACCTCTTCTTTCTGTAGTATTACAGCGTTACTTTGAAAAGTTTTTTTAAGTTTTGGGTTTTGATCAATTAATGTTGCTACTTTTACACCTCTTGACAGAAACTCAAACGCCATTATAGCAGAACCAGCATAAATTTCTAAATAATTTATCTTACTATATTCTCCAGATGGAATTAAGTTATTATGCTCTATTATGTTAAATATAGCTTCCCTTGTTTTGTTGGTGGTAGGGCGTACAGATTTGTCCTTGATAGTTTTGATTACTCTGCCCTTATATTGACCATTAATTATTCTCATTTATTTCTGTTGCTCAAAATTAAAACAAAATATTTAAGTAAGTTATTTGCTTTAAGGCTATTATTAAATTTTATTGTTTTTTCTAAATTTTCTAATTTTAGTAATATTTGTGTTAAAGAATTACTTGTCCATTTTCTTGTATGTCCCTCCAAAATATTTTTTTGCTTAAAAAAAACAGGAGGTCTCAAATTTTTAATTGCTTCATTAAAGCTGTTACCATCTTCAATATTGCTTCTAACTACTTTAATGCGCTGGAAATAATTAACCATAACTCTAATAATGGTTATAGGCATTACAGAAGAATTTAACAGCTCTTCTAGCAAATTAGTAGCTAATTTAGGGTTATGATCTGCTATTGCATTTGCAAGGGTTTGAAAGTCTTGACTGCTACCAGTTGTGATTAATGTTTCTACAGCTTCAAAATCTAGAGAAGATTTATCTAAGAAATAGATTTTTAGCTTCTTTAATTCTTGTTGAAGCAGCAATCTATCACCTGTTAAATTATGGGCTATATATGATAATATTTCATGTGAAGGATTAAGGCTTTTTAGTTCTAATTTGGCTATATTATAGACTATATTATGGTCATCTTTATAACATGGTAAGGCAGCAAAATTATCATGCTTAGTTTCAAAAAACTTACGCAAGCTAGAGGATGGTATTAGCTCACTTGCTAGTAACAAAATAAAACAATCAGATTTTTTGTTTTTTATAGTATTTTCTATAATTTTTGTAAAACTTGCTTGGCAGTTATATATAACTATAAATTTTCTACCACCCAAAAGAGAAATGGAATTGACCTCATCTAATAATCTTGTTGGCTCTTTTATTAGATCTTCTGCACTAAATTTGTTAAACAACATATCATCAAAATTATCACCCATGATATTTTTAATGATGTTGTTTTTTCTTATAATCGCAAGACCAGAGTCTGGACCATATAATAAGGCAGAATCTAAATTAGAAATTTGGCTATTTATAAAATTATCTATTGCCGCTGCTGCAAGTTTCATAAATTTTAATTATGTAGCCAAGGTTGTTTTGCTTTTTGTGCTATTTCAAATTTTTCTATTTTATCTTTTGCTAACATAGTTAAGGAAATGTCGTCAAGACCCTCTAATAAGCATTTCTTGCGGAATGCGTCAATCTTAAAATTAATTATAGTTTGGTCAGATAAAATGATTTGCTGATCGTCTAAATTAACCGTAGCAGAAATGTTCGAGGTGGAGATAATATCCCAAATTAATGAAATTTGCTCTTTCTCTAATTTTATGGGCAAAATACTATTTTTAAAGCAATTATTATAGAAGATATCAGCATAAGAAGTTGCAATAATTACTTTAATGCCAAAATCAGCAATTGCCCAAGGTGCGTGCTCCCTACTAGAGCCACAACCAAAATTGTCACCACTTATTAATATTTCAGTTTTCTGGTATCTTTCTTGATTCAAAATAAAATCTGGAATAATATTTCCGTTTAAATCAAAGCGCATTTCGTGAAATAAATTCACACCCAGACCTGTTCTTTTGATTGTTTTTAGAAACTGCTTGGGAATTATCATATCTGTGTCTACATTATCCAATTGCAAAGGTGCTATTATGGATTTTACTGTATTAAATTTTTTCATTTTAATGTTTTTTATTTTTAAGATGTTACAATAAACAATAAGCTTTTTAATTTGAAGTTTTATTTTATGAAGATTGCTATTAGTTCATATTTCTTATTATTTCTGCTTCTAAATAACTGTAGCAGCAATTATGTTACATTTAATTTTCATAAAGTTACAGCAGAGATAAATAATAGTAAAATAGGTATGCTAAAACTGTCGGATGCTAGAGCTAAGTTGAAATGTAACTATTTATTAGATTTTAATAGCAGCGGGGAAGTTGTATTAATTATTAAAACAGACAAAGGTGACTTAAAATTACTTTTTAACCACAAAAATGTTCTCAGCTTTATTAAATACCCAGAAAATGGTGCAATTAATGAATATATAGAATATCAAGACAGTATTTATCATATACCTAATACATATAAACCACATAATAATATAAATATCTTCATAGAAGACAAAGATAGGCTTAAAAATTAATCAACAAATTAGTAAAAAGCAATTGACAAAATGTAATGTAATATTATATTTTTTTCAACTTTTTAATATTAATTATGATTATACAAAAAAAATGTAAAAAAATTATACTAAGCGCAATAATGTGCTATAGTGTTAATACATATGCTGCGAATGAAAACTGTATGCAGAGCTTAGATGATTTTAAATGTCTTGAATTTATCAAGAATTATGATGGTGATACAGCTACATTCAATGTGCCAAACATACATCCACTATTTGGGCAGAAGTTAAATATATCATTAGCTAAGGTGAAGTCTCCAAGCATATATTCCAGAAATAAATGTGAAAAGAAGTTAGCTAAAGAAATTAAGATAAAAGTAAGAAAAATCTTAAAAGATGCTAAGTCTATAGAAGTTAAGAACATTGCAAGAGATAAGAAGTTTGCAATAAAAGGAGAGCTGTTTATTGATGGTAAAAGCTTATCTAAGAGGCTTTTAAAAGAACAGATGGCGGTTCCAATCAAGGATTATAAAAACACCGATTGGTGCAAGATGGGATAAAAAAAAAGACCATGGTTTTCCATGGTCTTTTTAAGTAAGAAAAAGTTAAAATTAATTAACTGCTTCTTTGAATTTCTTACCAGATCTAAACTTAGGTTGATTAGCTGCTTTTATGCTTATCGGCTCGCCTGTTCTAGGATTTCTTCCAGTTGTTGCTTTTCTATGTGTTTTGTAGAAAGTACCAAAACCTACTATTGTCACTTGCTCGTCCGCTGATACATTTTCTTGCACAGCTTCACAAAAAGCGTTAATAAAGTCATTTACTTGTTGTTGGCTGCATCCAGTTTTAGCTGCGATGTCTTTAGTTAGTTTAGCTTTGCTCATGATAAAAACCTGCAAATAGAATTAATATGTAATAATATTACTACTGGGATAAACGTATAAATCAAGCATATAGTTGCTTTTTTTTTAAATTAAATTTTAAATTTAATTTAAATTAGTTTTTTCCAGCTTTTCACTAAGTTTATCTATTATGGCATGATTTAGCATAAGTGTCTGATTAGTGTCAATAATGAAGTTCTTTTGTTGCCAGTTAAATTCTAATAGAAATTTAATTGGGTAATCTCCTTTATTTAATGAAATTTGATGATTTAATTGTTCAATTTCTGCAAGGTTATAAAGTTTTATTTTAAGAGTTTGATGTTTGTCTTTCAAAAAAACATCAATGGTAACCATTTTGTTGGCGATAACTCTAGTGCCATTATCGTCATTTTTTAAGCTTGCTGAAATTACTATGGTATTTCCATTAAAAATTATATCACGATATTTAGAAATTAACTCTTCATCAAATATAGAAATATCTATAACGCCATATTGATCAGATAAATTAAGTGTTAGGAACCTACCTTTTTTACCTGATCTTTGTTTGTAGCTAATAATTACGCCAGAAATAATGATTTCTTTGGTTTTTTCCGTTGATTTTGCTATTTCTGCAGAGGTTGTAATATTTTGATTCTTTAAGATAGGTAGAAACCTCTCTAATGGATGCTCTGTTAAGTAGAATCCAAAAGCGTCAAATTCATTTTGTAGTTTTTCTTTAGCGTTGAAAAATTCGCAATTTTCTATAGAAAAGCTAATATTCGTATCTATATCGTCACTAAATAAAGCTTGTTGGTTTGAATTTTTTTCTATTTCGTAATTTTGTGTCAGCTTTATAATATACTCCAGAGAATTAATTAGCTTAGCCCGATTAATTTCCAAATTATCCAGACTACCAGATTTTATAAGGCTTTCTAATTGCCTTTTTTGTATTATTTTGCTGCCACATCTTTTGATCAGATCCAAGATATTGGTGAAATTTTTATTACCTCTTTTTATGACTAATTCATCAATAATAGCTTTTCCTACTGATTTTAGGGCAGCTAAGCCATATCTTATTGATTTAATGCCATTCTTTAGTTCAACAGAAAATAATGCGGATGATAAATTAATATCAGGAGGTAAAATTTCTATGTTAAGATTTTTTGCTTCCTGAATAAAAAGGTTTAATTTATCAGTGTCGTTATATTCCAAATTTAAAGTAGCAGTTATAAATTCTACTGCAAAATTTGCTTTTAAATATGCAGTTTGATAACCAATTAAAGCATATGCTGCAGCATGAGATTTGTTAAAGCCATAGCCAGCAAATTTAGCAACCAAATCAAATATTTCAGATGCTTTATGTTTGGTAATATTATTTGCTATTGCCCCTTTAACAAATATTTGTCTTTGCGCATCCATCTCTGCTTTGATTTTTTTCCCCATGGCGCGCCTCAGAAGATCTGCTTCTCCTAAGCTATACCCTGCAAGAATTTGTGCTATTTGCATAACTTGTTCTTGATAAATAATTACCCCAAAGGTCTCTTTTAAACAATCTTCTAAAAGTGGGTGCGGATATTCTGCTTCTGCTTTACCATGCTTTGTTGCAATGTATTTAGGAATATTATCCATTGGACCTGGACGGTATAAAGAAATTAAAGCGATTAATTCTTCAATTCTATCAGGAACCATTTTTTTTAGGCAGTCTCTCATACCTGCACTTTCTAGTTGAAATACACCAATAGTATGACCCAAACTTAGCATTTTAAAAGTCTTGGGATCATTTAAAGGTATATTATCGATATTAAGCTTTAAATTTTGATTTTCAATTAACTCTATGCATTTTGCGATGACAGTTAAGGTTTTTAGACCTAAAAAATCAAATTTTACCAAACCTGACAATTCAGTATATTTCATTGAATATTGTACAACAGGCATATCAGACTTAGAGTCTTTATATAAGGGGATAAGGTCTAGTAGATTTTGGTTTGCTATGACAACTCCAGCTGCATGGGTAGAAGCATGTCTATGCAAACCTTCTAACTTAAGCCCCAAATCTAGCAATTTGGCAATTTGAGCGTCATTTTTTCTCTCTTGCTCGAGCAAGGGATCCATTTCAATAGCTTTTTTAAGTGTAACAGGATTTACAGGGTTAAAAGGTATCATTTTAGAAATTCTGTCAACCTGATGATAAGGCATTTGTAGAACTCTTCCTACATCTTTTAATACAGCTTTTGCCTGTAATTTTCCGAAAGTAATAATCTGTGCAACACGATCTTTACCATATTTTTCTCTGACGTAATTAATTACTTCCTCCCTTCTTTCTTGACAAAAATCAATATCAAAATCAGGCATCGAGACTCTCTCAGGGTTTAAGAATCTTTCAAAAAGCAGACCAAATTCTAAAGGGTCTAAATCAGTTATCTTCATAACAAAAGCAACCATTGAACCAGCTCCACTTCCTCTACCTGGCCCAACTGGTATGTTATTGCTTTTGCTCCATTTTATAAAGTCAGATACAATTAAAAAATATCCAGGGAAACCCATTTTGATAATTATATCTAACTCATAAGTAAGCCTTTGCTGATATTTGGGATGTTTTTTAGCTGGAATATTATGACTTAAAAGCCTCTCAGCTAAGCCATTTTGCGCTTGTAATTTTAGTTCTTCTATTTCACTACTTTCTTTTACACTAAAATGTGGCAGGGAAGGTTCTGATGTGGTAGCAAAAAAAGAACATTTCTTTGCAATTAAAATAGTATTGTTAATGGCCTCAGGTAAATCTTTGAAAAGCTCTTGCATTGCTTCTTGAGATTTAAAATAATGCTCTTTAGTTTTAGCTTCTCTATTAGGGTCATCAATATATTGATTAGTAGCAATACAAGATAAAACATCTTGAGCATTATGCAGCTCTAAATCTGAATATTTAACATCATTAGTTGCAACGATTGGTATATTTAATGTTTGTGCAAAAGAAAGTAATCCTGCTTCAGCGATATTTTCATTTTTGTAACCTAATCTTGATAACTCTATATATAGCTCACTATCTAGCTTATTATAAAATTTTATAATTTTTTCTGCTTCTTTAGTTTGTTTGTTTTTGGCCGCTTGATATAAAAGGCCTTCACGATAACCAGCTAGAATAATTAAATCTTTAGCTAATTTCTCCAATAACACTATATCTATTGAGTTTAAATGCTGATCAGCACTTTCTAAATATGATAAGCTCACTAATTTAAGTAAATTTTTGTAACCAGTTTCATTTTTTGCAATTAATAAAATTTGATCAAATTTATCTGCTGCAAATTTTACTTTTAGCGAAACCGATGGAATAGGCTGAATACCTTCTTTTATAGCAGCTAAAGAAAATTCTAAAAGGCCAAATAAATTTCCACGGTCGCTGATAGTAGCTGCAGGAATTTTAAATTTCTTACAAAGATTTATAATTTGTGTAATAGGCATGGCTCCGTAACATAGGGAATAACTACTAATAGCTCTTAAATGAATGAATTTGGCCATGCTAATTGTGTAAATTCTTGAATTATCTGAAATTTATACTATAAAAAGAAAAATAAAATAAAAATAAACTTATCTTTTGCATATCTTAATTATTGGCTCTGGTATTGTGGGGCTTACATCAGCTTATCAGCTTTTAGAAAAGGGTTTTTCAGTAACTTTAATAGATAAAGAGAAAGAGCCTTGCTTGGGTGCTTCATTTCAAAATGGAGGGCAATTAAGCTATTCTCACAGTTTTGCAATTAACCATATTGTAAGTATTCCAATTTTATGCAAAATGATTTTTAAGCCAAATTATCAAATGAACTTAAGAATCTCTATGTTTCTTAAATATTTCAATTGGTTTAGAACTTTAGAGAAAAATTATAAGGCTAAATATAATAGTGACTTATATGACTTTGCTAACAAAAGTAAAAAAGAGCTAAATCGTCTAGCTAACAAAATAGGTTACACAAAGCTACAGAATTCATCTACAGTCCAAATTTACCGTAATAAGGTGCATTATAAAAAAGTTGAGAGCTTTGTAAAAAATCAGAATCTTCAAGAATGTCACATTTTAAGTAAGCGTGAGCTAAGTAAGATTTATCCAGATATAAATTTAGATAATATTGTGGGAGCAATCTTGTTTAAGGGTGATCAATCAGGTGACGCAAGAGATTTCGCTAGTAAGTTATTTAATAAGTGTAAAGAATATGATGGTTTTAAATATTTAGCGACAGAGAAGCCAACAGCCTTTATTAAAGAGCGTAATAAAATTATAGCTGTAACATTAAAAGAAAGTAAGAAAATCTTCTTTGATAAAGTTATATTCGCAACAGGTGCAAGTCATGAAGATTTATTTAGCTTATGTTCTTTAAAATCTCCATTGATAGAAGCGAGAGGTTATAGTATTAATATAAATAATCAAAAATTGAAATATCCAGTAATTGATTGTGATCGCAAACTAGTATTTACGAACTTAAATAATCAAATGAGAGTTGCAGGACTCTATGATTTTTTAGGTTATTCGAGATATAGGTTAGCAAAAAGAAAGAAAGTTTTTATAAAGACAATTATTGGCACAAAATTATTAAAACCTTTTCCAGATCCAGAAATATGGCATGGCTTTAGACCAGTCAGTAGAGATGGCTATCCTATTATTGGGCAATCCAATATATATCATAATTTATATTATAATTTAGCTCATGCAAATTTAGGCTGGACTCTTGCAGCTGGGAGTGGAAAAATTTTACTTGAAGAAATTTTAGAAAAAGACGATAATAAAAATCACTTTCTTAAAGCGAACAGATTTAACATATAACATGAAAAAACTTAATTTACCATGTCAGTTTAACGGCCAAACACAAGATGTTGGTTTTTATGTTGGTAATCCAAAAGCAGATAATCATCCGATTCAGAATCAATCACATTGGTTATCAAGTGAAAGAGGAGGAAGTGTATCCCCAAATGTAATGGATAGTTTCTCTCGTATTCATGAATTATCGTTACAAAACAAAGTTCCTTTTGAAGATTTATGTGAATTTGCTATTAACTCTGCAAATACTGAAGAAGAAGAAACGGATTTGACAGATGAATTGCTAGAAAACAAAGATAAAATAATAGATGAGCAATTAAGTAAGGAAAAGGCAATTCTTGAGAACAATGAATAATTAGCAGCTTCTTAGACTAGTAAATTATAGCAAAATTTGTCGATATGAATTAATTAGTTGAATAATCATTATTTTAACTAGACTTTAATTTATAAATTCATTAATTATTTACATTAATATTCTTGAAATTTCAGTAAATATATTATGTTAAAAAAGCTATTAAATCCTTTCAATTTATTCACAGCAGATGATATAGCCATTGATTTGGGTACTGCTAACACACTTGTTTATGTAAAAGGTAAAGGCATTGTTTTAAATGAGCCTTCAGTAGTTGCTAAAATTCAAGATAGTGGACAAATGGTTTTCGGGCATGAAGCAAAGCTTATGCTTGGTAAAACTCCTGCAAAAATTGATGCAAGAAGACCATTAAAAGATGGCGTAATAGCAGATTTTAAATTTACAGAAGAAATGATCAAGCATTTTATTAATACTGTAAATAATCACAGAACTTTAAGAAGCCCCATGGTTATAGTATGCGTTCCATCTGGCTCTACTCCAGTGGATAGAAGAGCTATTCAAGAAGCAGCGGAAAACGCAGGAGGTAATCCTGTTTATTTAATAGAAGAACCTATGGCTGCTGCAATCGGTGCGGACTTACCTGTAACCGAACCCACTGGTTCAATGGTAATAGATATAGGTGGTGGTACTACAGAAATAGCAGTGGTTTCTCTTGGTGGTATAGTTTACTCCAGATCAATTAGGGTAGGAGGAGATAAAATGGACCAGGCAATTATTTCGTATGTAAGAAGAAATCATAATTTACTAATAGGTGAAACTACGGCAGAGCGAATTAAAAAAACAGTAGGAGTTGCTTATGCACCAGAGGATGGTAAGGGCAAAGTTATGGAAATAAAAGGAAGAGATCTAGTAAATGGAGTTCCTAAAGAAATGAGTCTTAATGAATTTCACATAGCAGAAGCATTGGTAGAGCCTATCTCACAAATTGTAGATGCGGCAAAAGCAGCTTTAGAGTCTACACCACCAGAATTGTCATCGGATATAGTTGATCAAGGTATTGTCTTAACTGGAGGAGGCGGATTACTCAAAAATCTAGATTTTGTTCTAAGAAAGGCAACAAACTTACCAGTTTTTGTCGCAGAGAACTCTTTATTATGTGTAGTAGCGGGAACTGGAAAAGCCTTAGAAAATCATGACAAATATAAACATGTGTTATTTAGGCAGGAATAATATTTTTATTACCTTGGTTAGCAATATAAATGTCTAGTCAAATTCGCATTAGTAATGTTAGTACATTAGGGCAAATAATACATTTTGTAAGAGATAATAGCTTGCAAATATTTTTGTCATTTTCCATTTTGTTAGTAATTGCGACAAAATCTAATAATAAACTTAACGACACCTTAAAGAATTTCTTTCTTAAAAATACGGCACCTATTTTTATGCTTATTTCTACACCTGCAGATTTTGTGCTTGGGTTAAAGCAAACATATGTTGAGTTAGCAAATTTAAGGTCAGAAAATAAATTGCTGAAAATTAACAATAAAGTGCTAAAAACAAAAATATTTTCAATGCTGTATTTAGAAGAGGAAAATTTACATTTAAAAGAGCTGCTAAATTTTCGTGACTCAAGCTACATAGACTATCAAATAGCAAAGTTATATCTAAATATTGATAAATCGATGGAAAGAGTTTCAATAATTAATAAAGGTAAAAATAGTGGTGTGCTTAAAGGACAAGCAATAGTAACTGGTAATGGTTTAGTGGGTAGGGTATTAAATAGTTTTGAAAGTTATGCTCATGTTATTTTACTCAGTGATTACCAATCCAAAATTCCTATTTATACAGCAAATAGTGGTGAGAAGGCTATATTAATAGGGGGTGGTAATAAATCGCTTGGCTTAAAATATTTAAGAAAAAACCATCAGCTTAAAAATAATGAAGTAATATTTACTTCGGGAGATGGAAAAATATACCCAGCTAATATACCAATTGGTACAATCATATTAAATGGTAATAATGAAATTACGATTAAGCCTTTTGTTGATTTCTATAAATTAGATTTTGTAAAGATATTAAGTGTTAAAAATTAACTTTTAAATAATGAAATTTTAGTAAAAAAATTTTTCACATTATTATTAATTTATTTTTAATATATTCTTATTTTGCGCTAATTGCATAAAAGTTAACATAAAGATTAGAATTAAAAAAAGAAACAAAATCAATATTAAAAGCTTAGTGAATTTAGCTCTCTATTATCTTCATCTTTAGATACTAAAGTAACCCATGATTGCCCCTCTCTAATTTGCAATTTTTCTCTTAAGAGGTGATTTTCTTGCTCTAAAAAACTAATTTGCGCTATTTCATCTGCATCTCTATCAAGTTTATATATATCACTATACCATTTTATGTTATCTTGTAGCTCTTTAATTTTAGTTGTAAAATTATCCATTTTTAGTTTTTCACTTAAAATTTGGTTTCTGCTAAGCTGTAAGATTGATACAGAGTTGCTTAATAAGTCTATTAATTGCTGTTCGTTGTATAATCCTAGATCATCAATTATTGAAGCTAAACTGGTCTCTTCTGCTAATTGGCTTAAGTAATCATAATCTTCTACAGTATGATATTTTGTTGCTAATCTATCTCTCTTATTTTTATGTTCTATCTCTAGCGCTGTGTGATAATTGTCTTTATCTATGAGGAACAAAAATTGCAGATCCTGCTCTAATATTTGAGCACTAAAAGCCAACTTATTTATATGCTGCCTGCTATACTCTAAATATTCATCCAGTTCATTGATCAAAGCATTATTTTTTTTGATTATACTTAAAAGGTTTGTTTTCCTATACTCTTTTTTAGGATATAAGTATGTTTTCTTAGGTAAATGTTCTATTTCTTTGCTTTTATCAAGAAAATCAAAAATCTCAAAAGAATCTAGCTCCTCAATATGTAATTTTCTTTTTTGCTTCATTTTTATTGCTAAAATTTTATAAATATTAGCATATTTATGTAATCAATGCAAATGCTAGATTACTTAAGCTCTATTCCGCTTGAATCATGGTACCTGCACCAGTTTCTGTGAAAACTTCAACAAGTAATATATGTGGCACTGTGCCATTTAAAATATGGGCAGATTCCACTCCATTTTCAACTGCATTTACACAAGTGATAGTCTTAGGTATCATCCCCCCACTAATAACTTTCTTTTTAGTTAAAGAAGATATCTCTTGATCTGTAACTTTAGATACCAAATGACCTTCTTTATCCAAAAGGCCATCTACATCTGTTAACATAATTAATTTACAAGCATTTACAGATTCGGCAATTTTACCTGCAACTGTATCCGCATTTATATTATATGTTTCTCCATTTTTGCCAATACCAATTGGAGCTATAACAGGTATAATGTCTGAATCATCTAATGAAATGAAAATTTCTGGATTTATTTGAGTTGGCTCCCCTACAAAACCTAAATCTAAAATTTTCTCTATATTGGAATTACTATCTTTCTTTGTGCGACGTAATTTTTTTGCCTCAATTAAATTAGCATCTTTGCCAGATAGTCCTATAGCTAAGCCACCTTGCTTATTAATAGCAGTAACAAGATCCTTGTTTATAGAACCACTTAGAACCATTTCTACAATATTAACAGTTTCATGATCAGTTACCCTTAAGCCATCTATAAATTTACTTTGAATTTTTAGTTTATTTAACATATCGCCAATTTGCGGCCCTCCGCCATGCACTACTATTGGATTGATACCGATTTTTTTTAATAAAACTATATCTTTAGCAAATTCCTCAACAATTTTTTTATTGCCCATTGCATTTCCTCCAAACTTAATCACAAAAATTTCGCCTGCAAATTTTTTGATATAAGGTAATGCTTCAGATAAAGTTACAGCTTTATTCAAAAATAAAGAATCTATTTTGCTGTTAGTTTTTATTTTATCTTCTTTTTCTTGTTTTTTTTTGCTAAAATCAATTATTTCCATAATACTTTATTTATATATTTTTTTAGTTCAGAGATTCCTGTTTTTTTTAAATTAGAGATAGTCACTATATTGGAAGTGAAATTAATAGAATTACTTAATTGTTCACCTATCATATTATAAATATTTTCTTGTTCTTTGCTAGTTAATTTATCTGACTTAGTCAAAATTAAGGCAAAATCGATATTGTAGCTTTTAAAAATTTCAATTAGCTGAAAATCTATTTCCATTAAGCCACGTCTTATATCTATAAGTATAAACGCTAATTTAAGATTCTGCGTTGTGGATAAGTAATAAGAGACTAAAGCTCCCCAGGAGCCACTTTCTCTACTATTCTTGGCAAAACCATAACCTGGCAAATCAGCAATTAAGAGGTTTTTCTTATGATTGATAAAAAAATTTATAGAAGCGGTTCTACCAGGAGTTTTTGAGGTTTTAGCTAAGTTCCTATTGTTGCATATATTATTTAATAAGCTCGATTTACCAACATTAGAACGGCCAAAGAAGGCTACTTCTCTAACATTATTGTTTTTTAACTGCTTCTTATTATGGGCGCAATATTGAAGAGAAAAATTACCTTCAAAATAATCCTGCATTTTTACTAAACCTTGTTGAGAGTTTTTTGAGTTTGTTTACTAATAATATATTGTTGAATAATAGAAAACCCATTATTAAAAGTCCAATATATAACTAGACCTGCTGGAAATGATGCAAATAAAATTAAAAATATATATGGTAAAAATTTCATCATTTTAGCCTGCATTGGGTCAGCTGGAGATGGATTTAGTTTTTGTTGTAAAATCATAGTAATGCATAACAAACAAGGCCAAATGCCAAATGGCGCGTCTATATTAAGTGGTAATAAACCAAATAAGTTGAATAAACATGTAGGATCAGGTTCAGTTAAGTCGGTAATCCAGCCAAAGAATTCGGCATGTCGCATATCTATAGTTACAAATAAAACTTTATATAATGCAAAAAAGACAAAAACTTGTACTAACACAGGTAAACAACCCATCATTGGTTTTATTTTGTGAGCTTTATATAAAGACATAACTTCTCTTTGCATTCTCATTTTATCTGCGCCATATTTTTCCCTTAATTTAAGAAGTTCAGGTTGAATATTTTTGATTTTGGAGATTTCTCTAAATGACTTACTAGCAAGTGGATACATAAGAATCCTAATAGAAATAGTAAGAGCAATGATTGCTACACCAAAATTACTAAAGATTGTATAAAATGCCTTGAGCATAAGGTAGATTGGCTTTGTTAAAAAATAGAGAATACCAAAATCTATGGCTCTATCAAATAAAATTATTTCATGTTGAGTTTCATATTTATCAATTAATGAAATCTCCTTTGCGCCGGAAAAAAGCAAACTACTGCTATTGTAGGTTTCACCGGCGGCCACAACTACGTCGTCACCTTGCATATCAACTTGGAACTTATGCGTGTTGTTTTTTAAATAAGAAGTAAAACGATAGTTAAAATTTTGCTTTTTATCTGGTATAATAGCTGTAAGCCAATATTTATCTGAAATACCAGCCCAACCTTTAGTACTAGAAAAGCTTTCTTTGCCTTTTTTTATTAATTTATTAAATTTTGTTTCATGTAAAGCGTTATTAAAAACACCAATTGGTCCTTCATGTAATATAAAAAATTGCTTTTCAACTTCAGCCATAGTTTTGTTGATTAAACCATATTGGTTAAGCTTAATGTCATAATTAGCATTATTTTTAACTGTATCATTTATTTTGAACATATAATTATTATCTACGGATAATGTCCTTACTATCTCTATTAAGTTATTATTTGATCTCCATAATAATTTTATAGGGCTGTTTGGTGTTAATTTATCACCAGAAATTAATTTCCATACTAGATCATTGCTAGCGCTTCCCATGTTAGATATTTTCCAGCTAAATTCAGTAAAATAGGTGTTTTCTGGATCTTTAGATTGTAATAAATCAACTTTTTCAACAGAGTCTTTGCTTAGATCGTATTTTTTTAAATAGAGCTCGTTAAAGCGCAAAGATTTTAAATTGATATTACCTTCTATTTTTTCGTTTTCAAAAAAGATATTTTGTGCAATAATTTTTTCTGGCTTATCTAATTTTATTGGAATGTCACTTTTTATGATTTTTTCATCTAGGTTAGACTTTATATTTTCTGTTTGGCTCCTTTCAGTGATGGCTCTTTTTGGCTTAAATGATTCCCATAATATGATTACTAATACTGATAATATTACAGCGATAATTAGATTTTTTGTTTCACTCATAATTAAATTTTAAGTTATATGTTTGTTTAGATTCTTAATGATTTTATTTACGTCTTTTTTTAGTTCGGAATAATTTGCCTGCATAATGTGATTTCTGGCATAAAAACTATATATGTAGTTAGACTCTTCTGTGCTAAAATCAAGTTCATTAAATATTGCTTTAATTCTTCTTTTTATTTTATTCCGTGAAACTGCTTTTCCTACCTTTTTAGTAATTGTAATACCAATTACTGGCGCTGTATGATCTTGCTTAAGGATTGACTTTGATGCTATTTTGAAAAAAAAAAGCTTAGTTTTATAGCTTTTGCAGTTTTTTGAGACTGTTAAGTAATCTGCTCTTTTTTTTATTGTAACAAAACTCTTACTACACACTAAGCGCAAAGTTTTTTGCGGCCTTTTGCTCTTCTATTTGCAAGAACTCTTCTTCCCCCTAGGCTCGCCATTCTTGCTCTGAAACCATGTCTTCTTTTTCTAACTAATTTACTAGGTTGATAAGTTCTTTTCATTTTAAGTCTTTTAAAAAAATTAAGTTAGCATATTATATAAGCTATTTTACTTAGTAGTCAATGAATTTAAAGCAGCCAAAATTTTGGAATAAATGCTCCAAACTAAATGTTTTTTTATGGTTAAACTTGCCATTAGCTTTTATTTACTACTTAGTTTTGCTAGTTAGAAAAGCCATTATAAAAAAAACAAAACTACCAGCATACACGATAACTATTGGTAATTTTAATGTGGGTGGAGCTGGTAAAACACCAACTGCAATAAAAATTAAACAATTGTTAGACCAAAAGGGTTTTAATTCATGTTTCCTAAGTAAGGGTTATAAAGGTTCTTTAACTGGGCCTCGTTTTATAGATCGGCATAATTTTGTACAAGAAACAGGAGATGAAGCTCTCTTGCTGCTTAAGCATGGTCAAGTATGTATTGCCAAAAATCGTAAGGATGCAGTAAGTTTAATTGCAAAAAAAAAGTTAGATTTAATTATTTTGGATGATGGTTTTCAAAATTTAACTATAAGGCATGATCTAAAAATTTTAGTTATTGATGCTAAAATTAATAATGGTAATGGCTTCTTAATGCCAGCTGGCCCATTAAGGCAAACCGTTAACTCTGCTTTAAGGGAAGCTAAAATAATAATATATATAGGCAAAGAATCCCCACCTAGGTTTCTGGATAATTATAGAAATATTGTTATTAATGCTATTTATGAAGCTAAAACTACATTAGCAAAAAATCACAATTATTTAGCTTTTTCTGCCCTGGCAAATAATCAAAAATTTTTTAATTTGTTGAAAGATAAGGGTTATAATGTGCCTTTGACCCAAGAATTTTCTGATCATTATTTTTATACAGAGCAAGACTTGGTTAATTTAAGAGCAATAGCTAAAAGAAACAAATTAAATCTTGTGACAACTAGTAAAGATTATGTTAAAATACCAGCTAAATTTAGAGATTCAGTTTTGGAATTCGAAATTGAGCTAAAAGTAGAAAACGAAAATAAATTTTACAGGTTATTTGATGCAGCAATTAAAAAAGATACAGCATAAATGTGAGTATTTTTTATTTAAATATTTTTTATTCATTTTTGCTCTCTTGCCTTACCGTTTATCAGGAAATTTAGCTTCTTTTTTGCTTGCTTCATTATCTCATTTATTTGGTGCTAACAAAATAGCTAAAAAAAATCTGGAAATGGTATTTCCCAATCATAGTAAAGTGCAAATTAATAAAATCAGACAAGAATCTTGGGAGAATTTAGGTAGGAATTTCTCAGAATATGCGCATTTTGCTAAAATGAAACCTAATGAGATAAGAAAAAAAGTAAACATAAAGGGTAAGGTATATTTAGAGGAGCTGTTGAGACAAAATAAAAATGTAATCTTTTTTACAGCTCATTATAGTAATTGGGAGTTATCTAGCTTAATTTTGGCTATAGAAGGTTTTAAAATGAATGGTATTTACAGACCCGCTAATAATTCTTATATCGATAAAAAAGTTAATCTTGCTAGAAAAACAAACTTAAATGTATCATTGCACCCAAAGAGTAGGGTAGGCTCCATATCTTTTGTAAAAGCTATTAAAGCTGGAGAATCTGGAGGTATTTTGATAGATCAAAAATATCGTAAGGGAGTAAAGGTTAGTTTTTTTGGCAAAAAAGCCTTTTCTTCGACTTTTATTGTAAATATAGCTAAAAAATATAAAGTCTCACTTGTGCCTGCTCATGTTGAAAGGTTAAAAAATGGAGATTTTGAGTTTATTGTTGAAAAGCCAATAACAGCTGAATCTATAGAGCATAAAACAGATAAGCAAATATTACAAAAGTTAAATAAAATTCTAGAAAAATGGATAAAGAGAAACCCTGGACAGTGGTTTTGGGTTCATAACAGATGGGGTTAATATTTAGTATATGGAAGAGGTAACATTATTATTTATAGGTGCTGCTTTAGGTGGCCTTGTTGTATATTTGATTTTAAGTAAAAAATTAGCTATTTATAAATATCAATATGAAACAAAATCTGAAATAAAAGAGCAGTTACTTAAAGAGTTCAAGCTAATTTCAAATGAAGTATTAGATGGGGGTAATAAAAATCTATTATACAAAAATAATTTAGAAATGGAAAAAGTAATTACTCCTTTCCGGGATAAAATAAATGCATTAGAGAAGAAAATCTCAGAATGCTATGATAAAGAGTTAAGGGATAAAATATCTTTAAGAGAAGAGCTTAAAAGCTTGGGGGAGCTTAATGTAAAATTAAGCCAGGAGGCTTTGAATTTAACTACGGCATTAAAAGGTAATAATAAAATTCAGGGTAATTGGGGCGAGATGATCCTTGAATCTATACTGGAAAAATCAGGTCTAAAAAAAGGAGCGGAATACGAGGTTCAAGAAACCACAAATAATGTTAATGGTGATAGAATTCAGCCAGATGTGATTATTTATTTGCCAGAGCAGAAACATGTCATAATAGATGCAAAACTATCGCTAAAGTCATATGAACTTCATGTTAATGAGGAGGATGTCATAAAAAAAGAATTATTTCTAAAAGAGCATATAAAATCTATCAGAAGACATATTAACCAATTGTCAGAAAAAAGTTATCAAACCTCAGTAAAGCATAATACATTAGACTTTATTCTGATGTTTATACCTATAGAATCATCTTATTTGTTAGCTATTCAAGAAGATGAAGAGTTGTTTTGGTATGCTTGGGAAAGGAAGATATTAATAGTAAGTCCATCAACTCTACATTCTACTCTAAAAATTATTGTAGCATTGTGGCGTCAAGAGAAGCAAAATAAGAATGCAAAAAATATAGGGCAGCTAAGTGGAGCATTATATGATAAATTTATAAGTTTTTTAGAAGATATGGAGAAAGTAGGTAGATCTCTTAGAATTGCAGATAAATCTTATAATGATGCTATGCAGAAAATATCTACAGGGCGTGGAAATGTAATAAGTAAATTGGAGAAAATAAAAGCTCTTGGTGCAAAAACCTCAAAAAAAATACCAGAAAATCTTATAGATGAATAGAAAAACTGTAAGATAGTTTGACTTAGTATTATCAAGTGAAGGAAAGTTATGGTGGGCGCTCAGGGATTCGAACCCTGGACCTGCTGATTAAAAGTCAGTTGCTCTACCAACTGAGCTAAGCGCCCATGGCCTTATTTTTTAACTTTATCTAATTAAAAGTCAATAGAAAGGTTTGTTTTTATATAAAATATGATTAGTATATTTAGCATGTTTATAAGAATATTTTTATTAATCTTTTTTTTATCTCACAATTTACAAGCTAAAGAATATAAAATTCTGGCAATCATTGGTGATGAGATAATAACAAATTATGATTTAGAACAGAGAATCAAGGTTATTTCGTTAACCTCTGGCAGATCTTTTTCCGGACAAAATCTCTTCGCCCTCAAAAACCAGTTGCTAGATGTTTTGGTTACAGAAAAAATTTATTTAACCGAAGCAAGAAAAAGCAATCTATTACCCGCAGCCACTCAGATTAAAAATTCTTACACTAAAATGATCGAACAAAGTAATTTCAATGTGACATCATTTGAAAATAATCTAGCAGCTTTAGACATAGACACAGATTCTATCAAAGACCAAATAAAAGCGGAGCTTGCCTGGCAAAATATCATTATTGGAAAAATTAAAGCAAAAGTAAAAATAAATGACTTCGAAATAGAAGATTATCTAAGTGAAGAAAATAATTTGGGTGAGAATGAATATTTATTAAAAATATTAGAGTTTCCAATAAAAGAAAATGTAAGCATTTATGAATTAGAACAAATAATGAATAAAATTTATCAAGATGTTGCAAATAATACAAATAACTTTGATGAAGTGATAAAAGATTTTTCATCCTCTGATGTTAATCTTAAGCAGCCTATATGGAAAAAGTTAAATGAATTAGATGAAGAAATAAGGCAATATATTCCACTGCTTAAAAAAGGAGAATTATCAAAGCCTGTAAAGGCAGAAGATAAATATTATTTAGTACTATTAGAAGATGTTAGGAAAAATTTAGTGAAGCCAGATAATACTAAAGCTAGGGATGAAATTTATCGAAAACTCTTTTTAAAAAAGTTAGAAGCTGCAGCAGAGTCTTATATAGATAACGCCAAAAGATCTACATTTACCGAATATAAAATAAATGGCTCTATTTGATTCCACTACTAATGAGATTATAAAAAGCTATAATCTTAGGCCAGAAAAAAAATTTGGGCAAAATTTTATCATAAACCAAAGTTTAACTTTCAAAATAATATCTTTTTTTGAGGATATTAAAGAATATGAGATTATTGAAATAGGTCCTGGGCCATTAGCTTTAACTAGAGCTATATTATCTCTAAATCCCAAAAAACTTAACTTAGTGGAATTAGATCGCAAATTTGAAAAATTATTTGTTGATTTACAAGATGAGTATCAAAAACAAATAGAAATATTCTTTTTAGATGCTTTAAAAATAGATTTCACAAAATTTAGCAACAATCTAGCTATCATTTCAAATTTACCTTATAATATTAGTACGCCATTTTTAGTTAAAACATGTATGAGTGATAATATTAAGCAAATGCTCCTTATGTTCCAAAAAGAAGTAGCCGAACGAATTATTGCCAAGCCAAACAGTAAAAATTATGGTCGTTTATCAATATTAGCACAGAGCTATTATGATATAAAAAAAGTGCTGAATGTAAGCCCTAATGCTTTCTCACCCGCACCTAAGGTAAACTCAGCAATTTTACATTTTAAATATCACAATAAAATAGAAAATGGCATTAGTGCAAAGCAATTAGAAAAATTAACAGGAATATTATTTTCAAAGCGTAGAAAAAAAGTTAGTACTATATTAAAGGGTTATAATTTAAAAAATTTAGATGTAGATCTAAACTTAAGACCGGAGCAATTAACTTTAAAAGAGTTCCATTATCTAGCTAATTTAATTGAGTAAAGATAAACCAAATTGTTAAGGTCAATAAAATAGCTAAGCATAAGTAACTAAAATAAAAAAAAGCTTTTCTTGGCCTATATTTAGCAGGGTAACTTTTATCTGAAATTAAGCGTAAATTTAATATTGCTATAATAGGAGTTGTTAAAAAAGAAATTACAGTCGCTACCATAATTAATTTCATCATATTGCTAACAAAAAACAATATTGTTAATCCAGTAAATAGCACAGAAATTGTTAGTATATATACATATAGTTTTTCTTCATTGCATATTTTGTTTTTATTTTCAAAAAACAATAGTTTTAAAGATTTTGTAATAGTTCTGGGGTAACCATCTACACATGTAATCACGGTTGAGAACATTGTAATAAAAGCGGTAAGACCAATTAAGTAATAGGACCAGGATCCCAAGCTTTTTGTATATAACTCTAATAAAGTGGAAACAAAATCGATGCTTTTATTTGGTAAGATGTTATCTGTTCCATAAAACATAATATAACCTAATAACAAAAATATCACTCCTAAAAATGCAGTAGTAAAAAATCCTGTTCTAAAATCAATTAAAGATTTTTTATAGGAAGTTTCGCCATTCTGGTTTTTGTTTTTTTCAGTAATCCATATAGAGTTCCATATAGCACAATCTAAGGGAGCCGGCATCCAGCCTAGAAATCCTATTAAAAAGATGATATCAAGCTTGTTGCTAAAGCTGAAACTTGGCACTGTTTTTTTTAAAGCAATTTCAGAGCTAGTAAAGGCTAATATCAAAGCTATTATGGAGCTTAAAGTTAATAATAAAATAATATATTTAATTCCTTTATCTAACAGCTTATATTTGCCAAGTACTAAGATAATATAACAAAATAACAACACTATAATTGAGCTAGATTTTATATCTAAACCAATTTTAAAAACATTGGCAAAGATACCGGCTGCAACTACAGTAACAGCAGATAAAAAAGTGAATATTGAAATTAGAGTTATAAGCAAATATATAATCAGATAGTTTTTGTTTAATTTATTATATCCATGTAATAAACTTCTTTTGGTAACAGAGCTATATCTTGGAGCAATTTCGAAGAATGGATATTTTGTTACATGGGCAATAATTATAAATAGAATAAATAATAAACCATATTTAGCTCCAGCTTGAACGGATTGTACAAGATGAGAAACTCCTATAGCGGTTGCAGCTAATAAAATTCCAGGGCCTAGGGAATTAAAAAAATTACTAATGCGCATCAATTTATGAATTTAGAAATGACTCTATATCAAAGTCATCTGGATTTGCGTTGGTTGATTTGGCTTTTTCCTTAGTTTGTTGATCATCTGATTCTTCATCATTATTATCACTGTCGTCAGCTTTATGAACAGCTTCCGCATTAGTATTGTATATCTCTTCAACCTGTTCGCTATCATCAATTTCTTTAATGACGCTTTCGGTATTGTCACTTTCAGTTGTAATCTGTTGATTTACCGAGTCTAGCTGTTCTTTTTTTAATACTCCACCCTCTAAAAAACTACCAATATTTAATTTATCAATACTGGACTCTTTATCTGAACTTACTGCAAGATGGTTATTATCTTCATTTCCTAAATTTTGATCGAGGAGCTTATCTGAGAAATCATCAGCAGGGTTATCTAGGTCAACTTCATTTTTAAAAGAGTCCGATTCCTCTAAGAGACTAGCGTCTTTATTAGATTGTAGGCCTTCATTCTCTGCAATATTATGGGAAAGTTCATTTTGTTTTGTCACGGCATCATTAGTTGTTGAAATTTCTGGATCAGCTTCTAGATTAATTTCAGAGCTATCTTTAACTGAAGTTGTTAGGTTGTTACTATCTATAATATCATTCAAAATATCATCAGTTTGTTCTACTATATTATTTAATGTTTTAATATCATCATTATTATCAATTTTATCATTGGTAAAATTGTATAATTCTTGTAAATCTGAAAGAGAATTCTCACTAAGGCTTAAAAATCTTGCTTCATTAATTAAGTTGATTAAACCAGTAGGGCTAAAGATAGTTATATCTTTTTCCGCAGCATATTTAAAAAGATTAGCATCAAGCGCAATTAGGTTGCGCAGAATTCCTTCTGAAGGTATGTATAGACAAGATAATATTTTGCTAAAATTATTGGGTCTTTCAAGAGTATTTAAAGCATCTATAATATTATCTTTTAAATTCTGATTGGCTAAATAATCAATTCTAGCTCTTAATACTGTATTGATTTCATTTTTGCTTTTATCGTTAATATTTGCAAATATGGTTTGGTTTTTTATTAAGAATTCTGTGAATATACCATCTATCATAAAAGCAATGTTGTTTGCAGAAAATACAATGGAGTAATCAATTTTATTTTTATCATCAGGATTATACTGAGTGATTAAGTCAGTTTCTTCTTCTAAATTTATTGAACTTAAAATTTTTCCTAATGGTACTATAGTAAGGGGGGTGTTATTATTACTCAATTGTAGCTTTTCTAAATTGAGTTTATTATTTAAAATGGTTAAATGTTTTTCTTGTATAGCAAAAATTAGGTTGATTAATTCCTGCTTATAAATTTGAAGTTTTTCTTTATTATCAAGTTGATGATTTTCTGATAATTCTTGGTTTTGAAATTCTAATCTTTCAATTTCATCTTTATATATACTGATCTCATTTTCTAAGTTTGTAATTTGCTCAGGGCTTGCAGCTGAACTTTGACCATCTACTAAAGCCTTTTGATATATTTCTTGCTTTTCATTATCAAAATTAAGTACTTTTTTCTCCAATTCACTATTATGATTCTGTTGAGCTTTTATAGTATTGTCTTTTTCTTCAGCAATATGTTTTGCTTCATCTGCTTGTTTTTTATTAGTAACTTGAACTTCATAATAAAGCTTTTGATATTTTTTTAGTGCAAAACCAAATAAAACAGTTCCGGCAAATCCTGCGATAGTCAAAATAGAGAGAAGTATAACCATAATTAATAACCAAAATTATTGTAGTAATATTATCTTAATCTTATATGATTTAAGTTATATTTTTCAAGTATGTTTTATAAATTTAAATATTAATTTCACATAAATATGACAAATCCAAGTAATATTTCCTTTCTTATTTTGGCAGCAGGTAAGGGTTCGCGCATGAATTCAGAGAAGCCAAAGGTCTTACATAAAGTTTTTAACACCACCATATTAAACCTTTTAATTGAGAATGCTACTGAACAAAATAACGATAAAATAAGTATTGTGATTTCAGAAGAGGGCAGGTTTATTGAGAAAACTATAGAAAGTAACAAAAAATTTGACTATATAATACAAAAAGAAAGATTAGGTACAGCCCATGCAGTAAAAACTGCGCTAACAGAAGGTAACATAGCTGATGATGGAACCTTAATAATACTTTATGGCGATAGCCCATTTATTTCAAGTAAGACAGTTTCAAAATTAACTAAAAAAATAGAAATGGGTAATTTAGCTACTGTTGCAGCTTTTAATTGCGAAGTTGAAAATCAATATGGCAGATTATGTGTTAATGGTGATGAGTTAGAGAGAATAGTTGAGTATAAAGATGCAAATAAAGAGGAAAAAAAGATAAAATTATGCAATTCTGGTATAATGGCTTTAAATTTAAAGCATGCAAGGCGTTTAATTAGCAAAATAAATAACAATAATAATAATAAAGAGTATTATTTAACAGATATTATCGAGGAAGTTAATAAAATAAACGAAAAAGCAAGTTTTGTGGAAGTTGAGTATGATGAGGTTCAAGGTATAAATAATAAAATCGAATTAGCGAATGCTAGTAAGCATTATTTTGCAGTAAATCGTAAAAAAGCTCTAGATAATGGAGTTACGCTGATAGATCCAGATACAAGCTTTTTAGGTCATGCGATAGAATTTGGTAAGGATGTAGTGATAGAGCCTAATGTAACTATTTTTGCACATAGTAAAGTTGGTGACAGGGTAACTATTAAGTCACATTCATACATAGAAGAAGCAATTATAAAAAATGACATTACTATAGGACCTTTTGCCAGAATAAGACCTAATACGGAAATTAAAAATAAAGTTAAAATTGGTAACTTTGTAGAAATTAAAAATTCTGTAATAAATACATCAAGTAAAATAAATCATTTTAGTTATATCGGAGATAGTGAAATAGGAGAGTCTGTAAATATAGGTGCTGGAACTATAACTTGTAATTATGATGGTTTTAAAAAACATAAAACTATAATTAAGGATAAAGTATTTATAGGTTCAAATTCTTCCCTAGTTGCTCCTCTAACCATAGGTGAAGGATCTATCATAGGCGCTGGTAGTACAATAACTAGTGACATTACTAGCAATTCTGTTACAATTTCGCGCTGTGAACAGAAAAATATTGCTGATGCAAGAGAATTTAGAAAGAAAAAAAACACTTAATATTTTTCTAGCTAACCCAAGAGGTTTTTGCGCTGGGGTGGAAAGAGCTATTTCAATAGTTGAAAAAGCTTTAGAGAAATATGGAGCTCCTATTTATATAAAACATGAAATAGTACATAATAAATATGTGGTCGATACTCTTAAAGAGAAGGGGGCTATTTTTGTTGAAGATGTTGCTGAAATTCCACAAAATGCAATAACTATTTATAGTGCGCATGGGGTTTCAAAAAAAGTTGAGCTTGATTCTGAGGCTAAAGCGAGCAAAATTTTTGATGCAACATGTCCATTAGTCAAGAAAGTGCATAATAGAGTTGTTAATCTTGCTAAAGATAATAAAAAAATTATTTTAATAGGTCATAATAACCACCCAGAAGTTGAAGGTACTAGTGGCAGAGTTGCAGAAGAGGTTATTTTAATAGAAAATAAAGATGATGCTTTAAGATTGGAGTTAGATGATTGTAATAATCTTGCTTATACTACACAGACAACTTTAAGTATAGATGATACCAGAGAAATAATAGCAATTTTAAAGAAAAAATTTCCAAATATAATAGAGCCTAAAAGTGACGATATATGTTACGCAACACAAAATCGACAAAATGCAGTTAAAGCAATAGTAAAAGATATAGATTTGTTATTAGTTATTGGCGCAAAAAATAGTTCTAATTCTAATAGATTAAGAGATATTGGTACAGAAAATAATAAAAAAAGCTTTTTAATTGCAGATGCAGCTGAAATAAATGATAAATGGCTAGAAAATATTAGTAACATTGCTATAACTGCAGGTGCTTCAGCTCCAGAAATTTTAGTGGAAGAGGTAATAAATTACCTAAAAGAAAATTTTTTAGTGAACATAAAGCATATTGATGGTAAAAAAGAAAATATAGTATTTAATTTACCCAAGGAGCTTCAATGACAAAAACTTTACTGACTTTAACTTTTTATATAACTTTTATTTTTAACATCATGGCAGAAAACAATAAGACTAACGAAAACACATTACTTTTAGAATTAAAATACGGCATAGTAGAAATAGAGCTATTACCTGAAGTTGCTCCAAATCATGTAGCTAGAATCAAGGAATTAGTAAAAGATAACTTCTATGATAATATAGTTTTTCATCGAGTTATAGATGGCTTTATGGCACAAACTGGAGATCCTACTGGAACAGGAACAGGAGGTAGTGGGCAGAATATAGCAGCTGAATTTTCTGGGGTACCCCATAAAAGAGGTATGTTATCTATGGCTAGAGCATCAGACCCAGATTCAGCAGATAGTCAGTTTTTTATTGTTCTAGAAGATTCTTCTCATTTGGATAACCAATATACTATATGGGGACAAGTTACAAAAGGTATGGAGTTTGTTGACCAAATTAAGAAAGGTAATTCCTATGCTAATGGCATGGTAAATGATCCTGATAAAATAATATCATTAAAAATTAAGTAATTTGCTAATAGGATAAAATGCAATCTTTAAATAATATTTTAGCCAAATACTCATTTGAATTAGAGCTATCATTAATAGTAGCTCTGTTTTTTTTAGCTAAAATCATTTTAGCTAAATTTTTCAGTTTTATGCAAAATAAGGCTAAAAAAACTAATATTGTTTGGGATGATATAATTGCGTATGCTATAGAAAAGCCAGCAAAAATATTCATATTATTAATAACTACAACCTATTTAGCCGAAGCTGTTAGTAATAAATTAGATATTAACATTAGTGCAATTTTAACTCATGTTAGAGAGTTAGCTACAATTTACGCTATAGCTCATTTTTCTTTAACATTTTTAAATAAATTAGAAGATATATATATTGAAGGTGCAAAAGCAAGCTCTGATAAAGCCACTGCGATCAACGCTATTATTAAGCTGGTTAAAGTAACTGTATATTTAGCAACTTCTCTTATTATAGTACAAAGCTTTGGTCTTAACATAAATGGTGTGCTAGCATTAGGTGGTGTAAGTGGTATAGCCGTAGGTTTTGCCGCTAAAGATTTATTAGCCAATTTTTTTGGGGCATTAATGATTTATTTAGATAAGCCTTTTAAAATCGGTGATTGGGTTAGGTCGTCAGATAAAGAAATAGAAGGTATAGTAGAAGCTATAGGTTGGCGTCAAACTAGAATAAGAAATTTTAACAAAAGACCTATTTATGTGCCTAATTCAGTTTTTGCTACTATCGCTGTAGAAAACCCTTCCAGAATGTCACATCGCAGAATAGATGAAAGAATTGGTATTAGATATGATGATTTTAACAAAACCAAAAATATTGTTAATGAAATTAAAGAATTTATTTTAGCTCATCCAAAAATTGATAATGAACAAATTTTAATCGTCAATTTTGACAGGTTTGCAGATTCTGCCTTAGAAATAAAAGTTTTATGCATGGTAACAGAAACAGATTCTCAAATTTTTTCTGCAATAAAGGAAGAATTATTGTTGAAAATAGGTGAGATAATAGAGAATCAGCAAGCAGATATTGCTTATCCAACTATGACTTTAAAACAAATAAAAGCTTAGCTTTTTTCATTAGAACAAATTAGACCTGATGCTAATTAGTGAATGAATTTAATATTAATTTTTTGATTTATTCGCAAATTAAACTTTAGAAATGAAAATCTACACTTAATAATAAATATATTAACAATTTTTTCAACATAAGTGGAGTTCTGGTAAAATAAGCCAGATTAAAAGAAGTTGGCTAAAAGATATTGTGTCTTTAGCTATAACTTTAGAGCTAGTTAATTTTGTTCTAATAACTTTGTAAATTCTATATGCCAGAAAGTTACTTTATAAATATCTCATAAATATAATTTATTTAGCAAATATTTCTTGTAATGATAAGGTTAAAATATGATTTTTATGATGCTGCTTAAATAAAAAAAGCCCACTTAAACAGTGGGCCCATGAATTTTATGTGTGTTAAATAATTTAGAATCTATATTTCAATGCTAAAATGGCAGTATGAATATCATTTGTTACTCTATCATCTTGCTGTGCATATGATAAAGTAAGTAATGAATTTTTATGAATGTTATAGTTAATTGCTGTTTTTAATTCCGAAATATTATCTACTAACATTCTACTTGCAGACACATCTATGGAGATTAGTGCATTTAGTTTATATTGCGCATCAAAAATTAAGCTGAAATCAGAAGAAGATTGTAGTTCTGAGCTAATTTCAGTTGTAGCATTCTTGCTTTGACCTTTAGCATTATAAGCAGATTTAGCGGTTAATTTGTAACTTAGCATGTCGAAATTTCGGCCATAATCTACTGCAATTGCATAAGCATTTTGTCCATTTGCAACCGTACCATTGTCAGTTGAGGTAGCATCTTTTGCTGTAATAATGTCTGGTGCAATAGAAAAAGTTATATCAGAGAAAAAACCATCGCTTTTTTTATTTGCAGTTCTAAATTTTAATTCAATCTCAGGATTGTTAAAACCATCAGATTTTAGCGTAGAGCTAGAGCTTTTTTCTTTTTCATCCTCATGAGTTAAAGATAATTTTGCTGATAATCTATCGGTCACCCCGTAATTGAATATTTGTGTAATACTAGATGAAGTGGTTTTTGTGTTTTGAGTACTGTATTCATAATCTGTGTAGCTAGTAGTTAAAATCATGTCGTCACTAGAGGGCTTCAAAAACAAGCTATCTAGAGTTTGAGCGGAATGATTATTTGCATATGTAGCGGCGGATAAAGTTAGAGTAGTTGCTAAAATTGAAGAAAAAAGAAAAGTTTTTTTCATGTGATAACCTAAAAATATTATATATTTTCAATATCATATTAAGTTAGCAAGTCAAGCTAGACATAATGTGTAGTTTAGATTAATTTTAGAAGAGTTCTTCAGTATTATCACTGGTGCTGTTTTTGTTTTTTCTGCCAGATTTACCATTTTTCTCAATAAATCCATCAACTTTATCTACAATTATATTTTGTAAACCAAATATTTGCTCTTTATAAGGTAAATTAACTTTTGGGTGATTTTTATCCATATAATCATAGCCAATAGCAATTAGTAATATTGCGCCGCCCATATAAACAAAAAACATCAACTTAAATAAACCAAACATTAAATCCTCAAAATTAGTTACTAATAACATATATTAGTCTTTTTTTATTACCATGTAAAATTCTTTATTAAAACTCATATAATTAAATCTAATTCTCAGCAAATCTTTATCTTAGTATTATTTAGGTAGTTTTCTGATTTTAACAGAAATTATTTAGCTAAAATGCTTGAAATGTTTTTTTATAAAGTTTTTTTATTGCTATGTAGTAAAGTTAAAATTAGATTTAAACATATAATAAAAACTTCTAAAGAATTAATGCATATGATCGAAATATTAGTTGGAGAAAATCAGCATCAATTATCTATAAAACAATTAAAAGATTTATTTCTAGGGTTAACCACGGCCGGCGCCAGAATAAAAAGAGATCTGCAAGATATATCTGATGAGATTGCCTTGTTAGATAATTTGGATTATTTGAAGTTAAGAATATTAATATCTCTAGAATTATTAAAGCTTAATTTAAGTGAAAAAGAACTTTTCAATATTACATTTAATTTAATTATTTTAAATGACGAAATAAAGAAGTTAGATGTAAGTGCTATTAAGCAGAATAATTTAATTATTAATTTATCACAAGAGTTTAGAGCTTTAAAGGAGCTTAAAATATATTTTAAATTTATTTATTTTATTATAAAGCAAAGTAAAAAACATCACTATGACCCACAATATATAATTCTACTTTACTATTTTCGCAAAGATATAGTTTTGCAGTTAAAGCAAAAAAAATCTATTTTTGAAAAATTTAAGCAGGATAGTAAAATCGAGTCAGATGAAGATATGGTTATGATTCTCTTAAAACTTGGCTATAAATTAGATGAAGCCTTAGAGATAGTTGCTTCAGAATCTGGTAAAAACTTTTCTTTAATTGCAAATCAATTAATAAAAGCTGGGGCTAATCCTAATCTTGCTTTGTTAAAAGTAATCGTCAGAGGTGATGTGCAATTTCTGAAATTACTTTCAAATTTTAAGCTAGATTATAATAATAAAGATAAGCATGGTGATACATTATTATCTTTAGCAGTGGAAAGAGGTGATGCAATATCTACATGTTTGTTAATAGATAATGGAGCAGATATTAATTTAGCAAATAATGATCAAGAAACACCATTAATAAAAGCTTGTAAAAGAGATGATTCAGTGATAGCAGCATTATTGATTAATAAGGGTGCAAATTTAAATTTAGTTGATAGCAGGGGTGGTACAGCACTTTTATATGCAATAGAAAAAGCGGACAAAGTTTTGATATCAATACTGCTAGAATATAAAGCAGATTATCAATCAATCTCATTATATTATAAGCAAGGTATGAGAGAAAAGAGAATTGCCTATATAAAATTATTAATAGAATTAAATCATTTAACTAAAGAAGATTATTTAGTAATTCTTACAAAGAATATATTAGATCAAGATATGCATGAGCAATATATCAAGGAATATAATATAGCAAAGGAAAATCTTGCTACAAAAAATAATTACCATGGTATAGTTACTCCTGCAAGTGAAGAAACATCTGAAGCTAAGATAAATGAACAGAAACAAGCTAAATTCATTATTTCATTAATAAAAAATGATATAGCAGCAATTAAAACTCAAATTACAGATAATGATATATCCTTATCTATAACGAATGTTGGTGATTTACAGCATTCAGATTTAATGCATATAGTATCATATTACGGTCATTTAGAAATAGCTAAATTGTTTTTAACTAAGAATATTTCTATAGACTTACCTGACTCTGAAGGAAATACACCTATTTTTCTTGCTGTAATTAATAATAATTTAGCTTTGTTTAGAATGCTTCTAGAAGATGGTGCAAACATACATTATGCTAATAATCATGGTATATCGACTTTTGATTATATCAAAGTGCAAGATTTAACTGAATATTATAATTTGATTAAATAAGCATATGGAAAACGATATTGGGTATGCAATATATTATATTGTATTTTTATTGTTATTATGCAGTGCTATATTAAATTTTAATAGATCTAAAAGAAAACAGCTTTTAAAATATTTGGCTATATGGCTAGGTATTTTTCTTTTGTTAATCTCAGCCTATAGTTTTAAAGATATTATGCTAAATAATCAGATTGTGGCTAATTTGAAATCTAATCATGGTGTAGTTTATAACAATAAAATAAAATATTTTATGGCAGATGATGGTCATTTTTATTTAAATGCTAAATTAAATAATAAAACTATTGAGTTTCTTGTCGATACAGGTGCAACAGATATAATGATTACTAGAAATGATGCAAGATTACTAGGCATTAATATGGATGAATTACGCTTTAATCGCGTTTATATGACGGCAAATGGACCTATTAAATGTGCCACCTATTTAATTGAAGAGATCAAAATAAAAGATTTTATAGTAAAAGATATATATGTGACAATAAATCCTAATAATTCGGGTAAATCTCTATTAGGTATGAGATTTTTACAGCTTTTTGAGAAATATGAAGTTAGAAATAACATCTTAACTCTATATAAATAAAATGGATGATATTATTAAGCTGAAGATAGAAGATCTTGGGGCATCAGCAGACGGCGTTGCAATTGTTGATGATAAAAAATACTATGTTCCCTTCAGCCTAGCAGGAGAAGAGGTTTTAGTGGAAAAAACCAATAACAGGAAAAAACCTAATCATTATAAATTAATAGAGTTGCAAAAAAAAGCTAAAAATAGAATTGAGCCATTTTGTGATAAATTCGCAAAATGTGGTGGATGTTCCATTCAGCATTTGGAAGTAGACTCATATAAAGCTTGGAAGAGTAACATCTTAGCAGTAGCATTAAAATATCAAAATATAGACACAAGTTTAAATCCCTTAAAAATAGTTGAACAGGGAAGTAGGAGACGTATTTCAATTTCGTATGAGAATTTTAAGGGAAATATAGAATTTGGTTTTTATGAAAAATTTTCTAGGCGTATAGTTGATATAGAAAATTGTCCATTATTGATAAAAGATTTAAATGATTTATTAATTCCAATAAGAGAGTTGTTAAAAGAAATTACTACGCCAAGAGATAGTGGTCATTTTATGATTAGTAAAACTGATATTGGTATAGATTTAGCCTTTTGTCCTAGAAAAAAACCTGATCTTTCTGCAGTAAGCCAACCTTTTGTTGAGTTTGCTAATAAATATGATATCGCAAGAATTACTCGGGCGGGAAAAGAATTAATTATAGAAAGATATAAACCACAAGTTCAATTTGCCAAAACCTATATTGATTTCCCATCTGGTGCTTTTTTACAGCCCAGTAAAGCGGGTGAATTATTGTTACTTGCAGAAATTATAGGGAAGATAAAAAAGTATAATTTAAAAACAAAAAAGATTTTAGATTTGTGTTGTGGGCTAGGTACTTTTTCATTACCTTTGAGTGAATATGGCTTTGTTAAAGCTATAGATGTTTTTGGGGCATCCATAACATCTTTAAAAAGTCATTCAAATATTGGCTTAGAAGTTGAAGAACGAAATTTATTCACTAATCCACTTGTGAAGCACGAAATAGATGGTTTTGATTTAGCCGTGATTAACCCACCAAGATGTGGAGCTGAGCAGCAAGTAAATAATCTCGCAGCAAGTAAAATAAGTAATGTGATTTATATTTCTTGTGATGTTAAAACTTTTGCACATGATGCAAAAATTATGCTAAATAATGGTTATCAGCTTTTAGAGGTAACTCCAGTTGATCAATTTCCATACACTAACCATTTAGAAGTAGTTGGACATTTTTCTTGTGAAAAAAAATAACAATACTAATGTATGAAATATATAAATGGGGCAATTAGCTCAGTTGGTAGAGCAACTGACTCTTAATCAGCAGGTCCAGGGTTCGAATCCCTGATTGCCCACCATTTATATTGTAAAAGCTAAAACAAGGGGTAAATCCACTATGAAAATTGCAATTTTAATTCCAGCAAGGTTAGGTTCAACCAGATTTCCTAATAAACCTTTAGCAGATATTAAAGGGAAAACCATGATTGAGCGTGTGTGTTTGCAAGCTAAGCAAACCAATCATGAGCTTATTTATGTTGCTTGCTCTGAATTGGAAACAAAAAATATAGTAGAGAAATCTGGTTTTAGAGCAGTTATGACCGATCCTAATTTGCCATCTGGAACAGATAGAATATATCAAGCATTATTAGAAATAGAAAAAGAACAAGAAGTTGATGTTATTGTAAATTTACAAGGTGATTTACCTGATATTAAACCAGAAGTAATATCCAAAACTGTTAACGCTTTAATTAATAATAAAGGATTTGATATAGCTACAGCTGTAGTTGAAATAAAAGAAAAACATCAAGAAGATGATCCAAATGTTGTAAAAGCAGTAGTAAATTTCTCAAATGAAGCAGAGTTTGCTGAAGCTCATTACTTCTCTAGAGCTAAAGTTCCATATAACGCCCCTAAATTTTATGAACATATAGGCATCTATGCCTATCATAGAGATGCAATTGAAAAATTTGTCAATCTTGCGGAATCTAACTTAGAAAAAGCTGAAAAATTAGAACAATTAAGAGCTATAGATAATGGGATGAAAATCATTGCTACATTAGTCCCACATGAACAAAAACCTATTTCTATTGATACTAAAGAGGATTTAGAGCTCTTATTAAGAAAAATATCTTAATCAGTTATTTTTTCTATTCTGACTAATTTTAACTTAGTAATTTGGTTTTTGTAACGTTCTACTACCGTGAATTCAAAATCAAAAAACTCGAATTTCTCCCCACGATCAGGTATTCTCTCGCATGATTTTATTAAAAGCCCAGCAATAGTAGAGACATCTTCTTCGGGCAGGTCCAGGTCTAAATCTCTATTTATATCTCTTATTGTAGTATCTCCATCAACAATATATGTGTTGTCTTGAATCTTTTTGTAAGTTTTTTCAGAGCCCTTATCATGCTCATCTTTTATATCTCCTACTATTTCTTCTAAAATATCTTCTAAGGTTACAACCCCCATCACAGAACCATATTCATCCACTACTATAGCAAAATGATTTCTTCTTGTTTTAAAAGCTAATAATTGTTCTCGTAGAGTTGTTGTTTCTGGGATAAACCAAGGTTTAGATGCTATTTTAAGAAAGTCTATTTCTTTGATTTTTCTGGTAGAATAGATTGTGGTTTTTAATACATCTTTTGCATGCAGAATACCCACAATATTATCTTTTTCTTCACGCCATAAAGGTATTCTAGTATATGGCGCTTTAGAGATGTTTTCTAAAATATTATTACTAGCATCACTAGCATTTACAGTGAACATGTTTTTTCGGTGTGTCATTACACTAGACACTTCTGTTTCTGCTAAATCTAAAATACTATCAAGCATGTCCTTATCTTGTTTAAGTACACCTCCTTCCTTGTGATGCAACTCTATAGTACCTCTTAATTCCTCTATAGCAGATATTAAATCATGCTCTTTGCTTTTCTTGTTGATACCCATTAAATCTAGTAATAAATTTACAATAAACTCAATAATAAGAGATATGGGTCTAAATAATTTTACAAGTAAGCGTAAGATTACAGATGCAAAAAGGGATACTTTCTCTGCATTAAATAAAGCATAAGTTTTTGGTAAAATCTCAGCAAAAATCACTAAACATATAGTCATAACTATAGTTGCATAGATAACTCCTTTTTGCCCAAAATAATTTATAAATATCATTGTAGCAAGAGCAGATCCCATAGTGTTGACAAGGTTATTACCTATTAAAATGGTGCTTAACAAATTCTCTTTTTTTTCTCTTAATTGATGAACATATAATGCTCTTTTATTGCCTTTTTGCATTAATTTATGGATTTTGGCTCTAGATAATGCAGTTAGTGCAGTTTCAGAACTTGAAAAAAAAGCTGAGAGAATAATCAGGAGAAAGATGATTAAAATCATTATTAATTCAGGAGACATATATTTAGCTTAAATAAATTATAAGATTTCATTAAAAAATTCGCCTAGTAAATTATCTTTAATATTTCTAGAGATAAATGACTTTCCTATACCATTTAGTAAAATAAATACTAAATGATTATTGATTGTTTTTTTGTCGCTATACATATTTTTGATAATATTTTCTTTATTCCATGAAAACTTAATTTGGGCTAGATCTGTTTTTATACTAAGATACTCAAAGTGACTGCTAACTTTTTTTAGATCACTTTCTATACAAAATCCCAGTTTTATCGAAAATTTTAGGGCTAAAATTATACCAAGGGCAACAGCTTCTCCATGTTTTAGTAATTCACTATAATTAGTTTCTTTTTCTAGTGAGTGCGCAAAAGTGTGGCCTAGATTTAGGAGAGCTCTTTTGCCTTTTTCTTTTTCGTCTTCTGCTACTATTCTTGCTTTAGCATTACAACATGTTGAAATAATTTTGGTAAGTGTATGAATATCCTTGTTTTTGATATTTTCTTTATTTTCATCTAAAAAAGTAAAAAAATCTGCCATATCTATAAGGCCATATTTTAAAGCTTCAACATAACCCGAATAATATTCGCGATCTGAGAGTGATAATAAAGTATTAGGGTCAATCAAAACTAATTTAGGCTGGTAAAATGAACCAATTAAGTTCTTGCCATAATTAGTATTAATTCCTGTTTTTCCTCCAACACTACTATCTACTTGGGCTAAAAAAGTTGTAGGTATTTGGATGAAGTTAATGCCGCGCAACATAATACTTGCAACAAAACCTGATAAATCGCCTATAACACCTCCACCCAGAGCGATTATAGTAGAGTTGCGATCAGGATTGTTCTTTAAAATTTCGTTAGCTACTTTAGTTAAATTAACAAAAGATTTAAGCTGCTCTCCTGGTGCTAAAATAATATTATGCACTTCTGTTTGGCATTCAGAAATAGCTTTGCTTACATCCTCCAAATATAATTTGGCAACATTTTGATCAGTGATAATAAAAACCTTTCCACCAATTTTCATTGATGAGAAATATTTAGTAATATTCTTTATTAAACCTGCTTCTATTACAATATCGTAGGTGCGCTCTGCTAAATTAACTGTTACTTTTTCCATTTATTTTATTCAAAATTTCTTTAACCAAAATGTCTATGTTATTAATATCTGTGCTTATTTTATGTTCAGCCTCTTCATATAGCTTTCTTCTTTTTGCATAAATATCTTGTAAAGTTTTAGACATATTTTGTTTATCTGCAAGCAGTGGCCTGTCTTTATCTTCTATTAATCTTGCTTCTAAAACTTTAAGGGAAGTTTCCAGATAAATAGATTTAGTCTTTTCTTTTAAAATTTTTCTATTTTCTTTATCTAATATTGCTCCACCACCAGTAGCTATTACTGCATTATTATTGTTGAAAATTGTTTCTTTTAAAATGTTTTTTTCTATCAAGCGAAAATATTCAGACCCTTTGTGCTGAAAAATTTTATTGATACTAAGTTTTTCCTTTTGTTCTATGAGATTGTCTAAATCTATAAAATTGAAGGAAAGATTCTGTGCAATAGCTACTCCTAAACTACTTTTACCTGAGCCCATCATTCCTATTAAGGAAATTATGTTTTTAGCCATAATAACTGATAAGAAATAAAACGAATAGGGCAAGTGCTTGAAAAGTAACTCTGTATCTCATCATTTTGTTGCTCGCTTCTTTGCTGCCTTTTTTATCTTTTATGGTGTGGTAAAGACCTACAAAAATAGAGACAAATGTAAGGATAATTAAGATAATGGCTATGTTGTTAAGCATTTTATAATATTTTAAAGATAAATATTTACTTGATATTTTATATTTTTCAATTAAAAAACTACTTCTAAATCTAAAAAAATATAAAATGGCTAGAGTTACTGTAGAAGATTGCACCAAAATAATACCTAACAGATTCGAACTTGTTGTATTAGCTAGCAGAAGAGCTAGAGACATATCATCTGGAGCTGAAATTAATGTTGAAAGAAATAATGACAAAGATGCAGTAGTTTCACTAAGAGAAGTAGCAGACGGTCATTTAGCTAAAGAATATTTGCTGGAAGAAGTGGTTTCATCATACCAGAATAACACTCAATATGTCGCTGAGCAAGTGAATGTTGAGGTAAAATCATTAGAAGGAGATGAAGCGAAAAAAGTAAATGAAGTAAAAGATGCAAATGCAATATTTGCTGCAGACAATTTAGTCATAGAAGATTAAAGTCAATTTATTATTAGCAAAATTTTTTTACCTGTAATATATATAGGCTATATATTTAATTGCGGAAGTATGGACGAAGAGTTTCAGTTAATAAAAAAAGTACAAAGCTACAACCCATCCTGCGATAAAGAAAGGTTAACAAAAGCTATAGAGTTTGCAAAATCAGCGCACTCTGCGCAAATTAGAGCTTCTGGTGAGCCTTATTTTATACACCCGCTTGCAGTAGCTAATATATTAGCTGACCTTACTCTTGATGATGATTCAATTATTACTGGTTTGTTGCATGATACTGTAGAAGATACCTTGGTGACTCAACAAATGATAGAAAAAGAGTTTGGAGTTAATGTTGCAAAATTAGTCATAGGCGTAACAAAGTTAAATAAAATTGAATATCAGCCTGAGAATGTGAGGCAGGCGGAAAACTTTAGAAAGTTATTATTAGCTATGTCTGAAGATATAAGGATTCTGCTAGTTAAAATATGTGATCGCTTACATAATATGAGAACAATATCTCATATAAAATCTAAATTAAAAAGAGTGAGAATTGCAAGAGAAACCTTAGAAATATATGCTCCATTAACAGAGAGAATAGGTGTACATAAGTTAAAAGATGAGCTGGAAGATTTATCTTTTCAGGAGATTAATTTAGAAGTGCGAGATTCTATTATACAAAGATTAGAATTTTTAAGGGCCCAAGGAGATAGTAATATAATTGAAAGAATAGTTGGGGATTTACGGGCTTTATTAATAGAGAAAAAGATAGATTGTAATATCTATGGTCGTACTAAGAAACCATATTCTATCTGGCAAAAAATGAAGACAAAAAATATCAGTTTTGAGCAATTATCTGATATTATGGCTTTTAGGGTAGTGGTTGATAGAATAGATGAGTGTTACAAGATATTAGGTTCGGTTCATGCAGTTTACCCTAGTATTCCTGGTAGCTTTAAAGATTATATTTCAACTCCAAAAGAAAATAATTACAAATCTTTGCATACTACAGTCATAGGTCCTGAAAAACAAAAAATAGAAATTCAAATTAGGACTAAAAAAATGCATCAAATAGCAGAATATGGTATTGCTGCTCACTGGTCATATAAGCAAAACTCAAATAACCATGGTTCAAGTGAAAAGCAATATCGCTGGATTAACGAATTATTACACATATTAGAAAATAGCTCTGGGCCAGAAGAGTTTATTCAAAACACTAGGCTTGAAATGTACCAGGATCAGGTTTTCTGTTTTAGTCCTAAGGGAGATTTGATAGCTTTACCACAAGGTTCTACATCTGTAGATTTTGCATATGCTGTTCATTCTGACATAGGAAACACATGTATGGGTGCAAAAATTAACGGTATAATAGCGCCGCTTAGGACAATTTTAAAGAATGGTGATCAAGTTGAAGTTATATGTTCTAATAATCAAAGCCCTTCTGAAATGTGGGACGAGTTTGTTGTAACAGGTAAGGCAAAAAGTCAAATTAGAAAATTTATTCGTTCTAAAAAAAGAGTGCGCTATTTAGAAATGGGCAGAAATAGTTTAAGTAAATTTTTTCATGACCATAACTCACTATTTAATGACCAATTAATTACAAAAATTTTACATGTTTTCTCAAAAGACACATTAGAAGATTTGTTTATTTCTGTTGGTGAGGGATTAATTCCAAAAGAAGATATATTCAAAGCTTGTTATCCTGACTATAAATCTAAAAAAGAAATTTCAAAGATAAGAAAGTTCTTTAGTAGAAAATCTAAAGAAAAGAGAAAGAGTAATATATATGACAATAATGATCATAAGATAAGAGGCTTAATTCCAGGTTTGTCAGTTAATTTTGCTGGATGTTGTCACCCTATACCAGGCGATAATATAATGGGAATAGTGTATGTAGGTAAAGGAATTACAATACATAATAATAAATGCAAAAACATAAAGAAAATTGATAATAAAGAAAATTTTATTAAGCTGTTTTGGGTTGATAACATAGAATCTAGTAAATTTTACACAGGAAGATTACAAATAGTTATAGAAAATAGTTTTAGTGCAATTTCGATTTTAACCAAAGAAATTGATAGTCAAAATATTAATATTACTAATTTTAAAATTCTTCACAAGACTGAGTCTTATTTTGAGTTAATAGTAGATTTAGATGTTAATAATTCACAAGATTTGATGAATCTTAAAGCATATTTAAGATCATCTAAAATTATTTTCTCTGTTACAAGAGTTTAAACAATATAATTAGGTATAAATATGAAAAAACATTTAAGACTAGGCGTCAATATAGATCATGTTGCAACTATTAGAAATGCAAGGGGTGGTAAACATCCAAGCCCACTAAATGCTGCATTATTAGCAGAAAAATCTGGTGCAGATGGTATTACAGCCCATTTGAGGGAAGATAGAAGGCATATTTCAGATGAAGATATATATGCTCTTAAAAACAGTTTAGCTGTACCGCTTAATCTTGAAATGGCAGTAACTAATGAGATGCTGGACATAGCTTTAAAAACATTACCAAATGCAGTATGCTTAGTGCCAGAAAAACGCAAAGAAATTACAACAGAAGGCGGCTTAAATATTAAAAACATTCCTCATTTAGATAAGTTCATAAATAAGCTAAAGAAAAAGAATATTAGAATTTCTTTGTTTTTAGAGCCAAATATTGAGGATGTAATTTTGGCTAAAAAGCTAGAGGCTGATATAATAGAGTTTCATACTGGTAAATATTGTAATTTAGATATTATAAATAGGGAGTCTGAGTATGACCGCATTGTAAATGCAATAACTTATGCTGATAAGCTAGGCATAGAGAGTCATGCAGGTCATGGCTTAGATTATCAGACAACCGCAGAAATAGCAAAAATCTCAGAACTTGCAGAGCTTAATATAGGGCATTTTTTAATTGGTGAGTCAATATTATGTGGCTTGGAAAATGCTATTCATAAAATGAAAGAAGTTATAAATAAGGCAAGAACATGATCTATGGAATAGGTGTAGATATTCTTAAAATAGAACGCATAGTCAATTTATATGATAAATTTCAAAGTAAATTTATAACAAAAATATTATCTGATAGTGAATATGTTATATTCAAAAAATTTAATAATATAGAAAAGCAAAATTCTTACTTAGCAAAAAGATTTGCGGCAAAGGAAGCTTTTGTTAAAGCTCTTGGTACAGGTTTTCGTGATAAATTGACTATGCCTAATATTTCGGTCATAAATAATAGCTATGGTAAACCAGAAATTTTCTTATCTAAAGAGGTTAGTGAAATTATACCACAGAATTTATGTTTTTTTCTATCACTCTCAGATGAAAAAGAATATGTAGTTGCATATGTTGTAATAGAGCGGAATTAATTCTTGCTTTTAGCTTTGTTTTTATTATAAATATTATCTTCTAAATGGCGGGGTAGCTCAGGTGGTTAGAGCAGAGGAATCATAATCCTTGTGTCGGGGGTTCAAGTCCCTCCCTCGCTACCAATATTTAGAGGTATAATATGATTATAAAGCCAAGTATTATACGATAAATACCAAATGGTTTGAAACCATATTTCTTAATCATTTCAATAAAAAACGCTACGACAAATAGAGCAATAACAAAAGAAGTGGCAAATCCAATGGCAATAATATTAAGATGTTCTAAACTTAGTAATTTATAATTTTTAACTAAATCATAAAGACTAGCTGCTAGAATTGTAGGTATAGCAAGAAAGAATGAAAATTCTGCAGCTGTAGCTCTAGAAAGTCCGGCGCACATGCCACCAATAATAGTGCTTCCAGATCTGGACATACCAGGTATCATGGCGAGGCATTGAAATAAGCCAATTGATAAAGCTTGTTTTTTAGAAATATTATAAATATTTCTGGTATGTAATTTGAGCTTCATATAATCAATTACGATCATAATGACGCCACCAAAAATAAGTGATATTGCCACGATATGGCTATTAAATAAATAGGTTTTTATTAAATTATGAGTTAGTAAACCTATTATCGCTGCTGGTAAAAATGCGATAAATAGATTTATAACAAGATCTTGTTCTTTGGATTTATGATAAAAATTAAAGAAAATATCTTTAATTTTTTGTTTATAAAATACAATAACAGCTAAGATGGCACCAAATTGTATTGAGGTTTCAAAGATCATATCTGGAACATGATTAAATTTGAGCTGCTCGCCTATTAATATTAAATGTCCAGTGGAGGATACTGGTAAATACTCAGTTAAACCTTCAATAACACCTAGTAATATGGCTTTAAAAATTACAATTATATCCATGCTTTTTTAAATAGTTGGTGCTCCTGGCCAGACTTGAACTGGCACGTTCATAAGAACAATAGATTTTGAGTCTACCGCGTCTACCAATTCCACCACAGGAGCAAGTAAATAATGGGGCGAGCGATCGGTCTTGAACCGACGACCTACAGAACCACAACCTGTTGCTCTACCAGCTGAGCTACGCCCGCCACAATATTCGATGCATACTATAGATAAAATTACACAAGGTCAATATTTTGATTGCCATATATTAAAAATATGAAATTATTTAATAAATTTTATAGTTTTAAATATGACTGGAGTAACTTTTTCTGCTTGTTCAGCAGGAATAAAGAATAATGGCGCAAAAGATTTAATGCTTGCAATATTACCTAAAAACACAACATATGCTGCGGCTTTCTCTACATCTTATATAGTATCACCCACACTAGATTGGGATAAGGCTGTTTTATTGAAAAAGACACTACCCAGAGCTTTGATTGTAAATTCAGGTAATGCAAATAGTTTTACAGGCAAGCACGGTAAAGAGGCAGTCTTAAATATCACTAAAGCAGTAGCAGAAGAATTTGCAATAAAACAAGATGAGGTTTTAATTTCTTCTACTGGAGTGATAGGCGAGAAGTTACCCTACAAAAAAATTATAAATAAGCTAGATTACTTAAAAGAAAATCTTAGCGAGGCTAATTTAAGCTTGGCAAGTGAGGCAATATTAACGACTGACAGTGCAGCAAAAACAGCTGAAATTACCTCAGAAATTGCAGGAACAAAAGTAAAGATAGAAGCGATTGCTAAAGGAGCAGGTATGGCAGCTCCGAACATGGCAACAGTACTTGCTTATTTTTTTACTGATGCAAAGATTGAGAATGATATATTACAAAAAATATTTAGTGAGAATATAGAAAAGACCTTCAATGCATTTACAATTGATGGGGATATGTCAACTAATGACACAGCTATGATTTTTGCTACAGGTAAGGCCGAAAATAAAAAGGTAAATTTAGAAGAATTAACACAGTTTAAGCAAGATTTATTGAGTTTAATGGCGCAAATTTGCAATGAAATAGTTGCAAAAGGTGAGGGAGTAACAAAAACTGCAAAAATTCACGTTAAAGGAGCAAAATCAGTTTCTGCTGCTAAAAATGTAGCAATGTCTATTGCTAACTCCCCCTTAGTCAAGACTGCATTAAATGGTGAAGATCCAAATTGGGGTAGAATCGTAATGGCTGTGGGTAAAGCTAAAGAGGAGCTTGATTTGGAGAAGTTTTGTTTGAATATAGGTGGTACTAACATAGTTTTAAATGGTGAATTAAACCCAGTATATGATGAAGCAACTTCAACCTCTCTTTATATGAAAGAAAGTTTAGTAAATATCTATGTGGATTTAGGTTTAGCAGAGAGAGAAAATCAATTCATAGCTACGACCTCAGATTTATCAAAAGGATATATAGAAATAAATGCAGATTACAGAAGTTAGTCAATTTTCTTATTTACTTGACTAGTATATAGAATTAATATTATATTTACCTGCAATTGGGCCGGGTAGCAAAGTGGTAATGCAGGGGACTGCAAATCCTCTATCGGCAGTTCGATTCTGCCTCCGGCCTCCATTTATTTTATTTATTTAAATATGCCTACAGCTAAAGAAAACCTAATAGTAGCTCTTGATACCCCGGAATTAGAGCAAGCTATTAAATGGTCAAAGCAGCTAAGTGGAAAAGTAGCTGCTGTGAAGTTAGGCTTAGAATTTTTTGTCGCAAATGGGCCAGAAGCCATAGCTGCAATTAAAGATCAGGGCGTAGAAATATTTTTAGATTTGAAATTTCACGATATTCCAAACACCACAAAAGAAGCAGTTAAACAATCTTTAAATTTAGGAGTAAAATTTTTAACCATCCACATAAGTGGTGGAAGAGAAATGTTAGAGTGGTCCGCAAATCTAGCAAAAGATAGTAATGCTATGATTTTAGGCGTTTCAATTTTAACTTCCATGAATCAGCCACAATTTAATGAACTTGGTTTCTTAGGTGAAATAAAAGATCAAGTATTAAAATTTGCTAAATTAGCTGAAGATTCTGGTTTGCAGGGCATGGTTTGCTCTCCACTGGAAGTAAAGCTTCTAAAAGAAAATGGTTTAAAATTAAAATTAATAACTCCTGGAATTAGATTTGATTCTGATGATAAAGGCGATCAAAAAAGAATAATGACCCCTAAAATGGCTTTAATAAGTGGTAGTGATTATTTGGTTATGGGAAGATCTATAACAAAGGCAGGAAGTTCAATATTGGAAAGGGTCGAATATTTTGATTCATCTCTAGTAAGTTAAAGCCTAGCTATTATGATAATTTTGCATGATAAGAATATTAAGATTAGGTAATATATGCTATATGATAAAAATAACATTTTTGCTAAAATTATAAGAGGGGAGTTACCTTGTGCTAAAATTTTTGAAGATGAAAAAGTTTTAGCTTTCAATGATATTAATCCTGCGGCAAGTAAGCATATTTTGGTTGTACCTAAGGGTGAATATATTTCTTTTGATGATTTTATCCATAAAGCAGATGATTTTGAGGTAGTTCATTTTTTTAAAATAGTTAGAAAAATCACTCATGATTACAACATGATCGATGCAGGTTATAGAATAATATCAAATCATGGTAAAGATGCATCCCAGACAGTAGATCATTTTCATATACATATACTTGCGGGAGAAAGGCTTGGTGGTTTGCTTGCAGGAGATAATCATGCTAGATAAGCTTATTTTATACACATCTTTAATTAGGTTAAATAAACCTATCGGCACAATATTATTATTACTGCCCATATTATTAGTATTTATAATTTTAGATAGTGAATTTTTATATTTAGATATCTTAGCAATATTTGTATGTTTATCATTCATTATGCGCTCAGTTGGTTGTGTAATAAATGATTTGCTAGATGTTAAGTTTGATCAAAAAGTAGCTAGAACAAAGAACAGACCTTTAGCATCGGGTAAATTGACAATATTAGAAGCTATAATTTTGCTTGTAATACTATTATTGTTAGGACTTTATTTAGCTATGTTTTTAAAATTTGAGACATTAATTAGGTCAATATTTATTATAGTACCCATATTCTTCTATCCTTTGATGAAGCGTTTTTTTATATATCCTCAATTATTTTTAGGATTAACTTTTAATTTAGGAATTTTGATCGCAGCTTATGAAATTAAAGGTTATGTAAGTACAGAAATCATGATTTTATATTTATCATTTGCATTTCTTACCGTAGCTTATGATACTATATATGCTCATCAAGATAAAAAAGATGACATAATGTTGAAGTTAAATTCTACAGCTATATCATTTGGACAAAATAGCAAGAATATCATCTTCTTTTGTTATCTAGTTTTTATGCTAGGTTTATTATTTATTGGTTTATCTCTTGGGTTTAAGATTCTGTTTTTTCTATCTTTAGAGTTTCTTTTCCTTTTTGTTTTTTATTTGGTTAACTTTTTAGACTTAAATAACAAAGATCAATGTGGCTTATTTTTTAACGCAAATGGTTATTTTTTGTTAGCAGTTAATTTGATTTTCTTAGCAGCTAATTATATTTACTAAATTAGCTATTTAGTTTTCTTCTCTATATTCAAAATAGTGTTAAAATCTTTAATTGCTAATGCTAATAAGTTGGTTTTAGCGTATGATATTCCTCTTAAATGATAGGCATTAATATTAGAGTTATCTAATGTTGTAATTTTAGAAAAATCTTTGATGGCATTATCAAAATCTTCTCTTTTATAATAATTAAGGGCACGAGATATGAATGCTTCTTTAAATTTATTATCTAAATTAATTGCCGCTCCATACATCTCTACTGCAGAATTAGGTTGATGATTCTGGTCATATTGCAATCCTTTTTTGTAAAAAGCTTTAGCTCTTTTGAGCTTAGCTTGATCAATGATTAATTGGGGTATTAGTTTTTGGTTTTCTTCTAAAAATAATTCAAACTTATCAGACTCTAAATTATCAATCATTTGATTGACCTTATTTACAATTTTTATTCTTTGGTCAACAGTCTGCTTAAGGTTTAGTAGTCCTTCATGATCTAATTCATTGATATTAATTTGTTTTACTTCAGCTGGTTTGTTTTTAACTCTTTTATTTAAATTAAATTTACGATCTAGCGAGCCTATTACAAATTTATCCTCACTTGCTAATCTGTCTAAAGTATACTCAATAATGTTATTCACATTATCTTGAAAAATTAAATTATTATTATTGCTTTTCAAAGTGCTTTCTATTTTCTTGCCAGTAAGATTAACTTTTAGGTTTAGTTTTGCTAAAATATAAGATATAGAATGGACTATATTCAAGCTTAGTAAATTAGGTATCTTGTTGGAGTTGTAATATAGTTTACAGTAGCCGGTGGTAATTCTTTGACTAAAAAAATTATATATTCTTATATTTGCATGCTTTTCCCTGTCATATAAGTTGATAATATTTTTACCATTAATATTTTTGTCAATTAAGTGAATTCTAATAGGAAAGTTAGGATATTGTTTTACTGCCTTATTTAGCTGTTTAAATATTTCGTTTTTTGTAAAATTTCCATAACAAAGATTTATAAGTAAGCTGCTAATTAAGTTAATATCCTTATGTTCAAGCTTATCAAATAATTTTTCTATTATCACTGAAAAGTGATTTTCTTGTGCTTTAATTATTAAAACAGAAAATTTATTTTCAGAATCTAGGTTAGAAATTTGCTCAGCTAGCATATTTGCAACTAAATCATGAGCAGCTTTATTTTCGTAAATTTTAAGATTTAATTGAAAGATTCTATGCAGTATTTTTTTTATATTGTCTAAATTTTCTTCGCTATTTTCACACAATTTATAAATTGCTTTAATAATTTCTGCTTTAATAAGTAATTTAGATTTATCATTATGATACTCACCACTATATTCAAAATTTCTTATATGGTGAGCGAATCTTCTAAGATCTTCTTTGGCATTATCGTTACCAATAACATGTTTTAGATCTGTTATATGAAGATCAATATTTTTGTTGTAATCAATTTTATTTTTCATTTTTACATATAAATTCAATAGCTTAAGTCTCAATCTTACAACAAAAAATTAAATTGTTAAGTATTAAATTTATACTTATAAAAAGTTAATTTGACAGAGGTGAAATTATATAATAAAAACTAATCTTTAAATTATAAAATATTATGAAAGATTATTCTGTAGTTAAGCAATTAGCAAAAAAAAGACAATTAGCAAGACAGGGTGGAGGAGCTAAAAGAATAGAGACTCAACATGCTAAGGGAAAGTTAACCGCGCGAGAAAGGATTGAGGTTTTACTAGATCCAGAATCATTTGAGGAGTACGGCTTGTATGTAGAGCATCGTTGTACCAACTTTGGTATGGAGAATAATAAAATACCGGGGGATGGTGTTGTTACAGGTCAAGGCACCATAAATGGTAGGTTAGTCTTTGTATATAGTCAGGATTTTACTGTCTTGGGAGGTTCTTTGAGTGAAACTAACGCCAGAAAGATATGCAATATAATGGATAAAGCAACTCAGGTTGGCGCGCCGGTAATAGGCATAAATGATTCAGGGGGTGCTAGAATACAAGAAGGTGTTGATTCTCTAAGCGGTTATGGTGAAATTTTTCAACGAAATGTTATATCATCTGGTGTGGTGCCACAAATATCTGCAATAATGGGTCCGTGTGCTGGAGGGGCTGTTTATTCTCCTGCCTTGACTGATTTTGTTTTTATGTCTAAAGGAACATCTTATATGTTTGTTACAGGTCCAGATGTGGTAAAAACGGTTACACATGAAGAAGTTTCTCAGGAAGAGCTTGGAGGGGCTAAAATACACAATTCTGTTTCAGGTGTGTCTGACTTTCAATTTGATAATGACATAGAGGCTCTTGCAAAAATCAGAGAATTGGTAAATTACATACCAAGTTCCAATCAAAGTGAGATACCCAAAATAGAAAATACAGATTCAGTGGATAGAATAGATGTAGCATTAAATACTTTGGTGCCTGAGAACGCAAATTTGTCATATAAAATGTCTGAGCTAATCAGCAGGGTTGTTGATCATGGGGATTTTTACGAGATTAAAGCAGATTATGCAAAAAACATAATTATAGGCTTTGGCCGTATGGATGGAAGCACAGTTGGTTTTGTGGCTAATAACCCTATGCATTTGGCGGGTTGTTTGGATATTAATGCTTCAACTAAAGCTGCTAGATTTATTAGGTTTTGTGATGCATTCAATATACCTTTAGTTTCTTTTGTAGATGTACCTGGCTTTTTACCTGGTGTTTCTCAAGAACATAACGGTATCATAAAGCATGGCGCAAAATTATTATATGCATATGCTGAGGCAACAGTACCAAAAATCACTGTAATTACCAGAAAAGCTTATGGTGGCGCATATATAGTGATGAATTCAAAGCATTTAAGAGGTGATGTTAACTATGCTTGGGCTAATGCTGAAATCGCTGTTATGGGACCTAAAGGTGCTGTAGAAATCATACATAGGAAAGATGCTGGTGATCCTGAGTTAATGGAACAGCATGCTAAAGATTATAAGGAAAAATTTGCTAGTCCTTTTGTTGCGGCTTCTAGAGGTTATATCGATGAGGTGATAAGGCCGCAAAATACAAGATCAAGAATTATAGGGTCCTTGAAAATCTTACATAATAAAAAGGTTAACTTGCCTTGGAAAAAACATGATAACTTACCTTTGTAATGAAAATGAAAAAAATTTTAATAGCCAATAGAGGAGAGATTGCAGTTAGAATAATTAAAACTGCACGAAAATTAGGTATAAAAACGGTAGCTATTTACTCGGAGGCTGATGTGAACTCTATGGCAGTTCAAATGGCTGATGAGGCTTTTTATATAGGTCCTTCACCATCAAATTTAAGTTATCTAAATGTAGCTAAAATTTTAGAAGTTGTGCAAGAGTCAGGTTCAGATGCAGTTCATCCTGGTTATGGGTTTTTGTCTGAAAATGCAAGTTTTGCTAAGGAGTTAGAGAAAATAGGAGTAAATTTTATTGGTCCGGGTGTAGAGGCTGTTCAGTCAATGGGTGATAAAATAATTTCCAAAAAAATAGCTAAGGAAGCTGGTGTAAGTACAGTTCCAGGTTACATGGGAATAATTGAGGATCCTAATGAGGCTAAAAAAATAGCTGAATCTGTTGGTTTTCCTGTGATGGTTAAGGCTGCTGCCGGAGGTGGTGGAAGAGGAATGAGAATAGTACATAAAATCGAGGATGTTGCCAAGGCATTTGACTCCGCTAAGTTAGAGGCTAAGAATAATTTTGGTGATGATCGTATTTTTATTGAGAAATTTATAGAAAAGCCAAGGCACATAGAAATTCAGATTATCGCAGATAAGCATGGGAATGTGGTTTGTTTAGGGGAGAGAGAATGTTCAATTCAAAGATATAACCAAAAAGTTATAGAGGAGGCTCCTTCTTCATTTTTGAATGAAAAAGTGAGACAAGACATGTACAAACAAAGTGTTAATCTGGTTAAAAAGGTAGATTATTTTTCTGCAGGTACTATTGAGTACATCATGGATAAGCAGCATAATTTTTACTTTCTGGAGATGAATACAAGGTTGCAAGTTGAGCATCCTGTTACTGAGCTTATTACTGGTGTTGATTTAGTTGAGCAGATGATCAATGTAGCTAACGGAGATAAGTTAAGCTTTAGTCAAGAAGATATAAAGCTGAGAGGCTGGGCGATGGAGTCAAGAATATATGCAGAAGATCCTGCTAGGGGCTTTTTACCTTCGAGTGGCAGAATTAGTACTTATCAGGAGCCTGAATCCTCGGAAAATGTTAGAATAGACACGGGTGTATATGAAGGAGGAGAGGTAAGTATGTTTTATGATGCTATGATCGCAAAATTATGTACTTATGGTAAAGATAGAAATGAGGCTATAAGTTACATGCAAAAGGCTTTAGGGCAGTATGTAATAGAAGGGATATCAAATAATATTAGCTTTCTAGAATCTATGTTTTTTAGTAGTCGATTCGCATCAGGGGATCTTTCCACTAACTACATAAGCGAGGAATATCCAGATGGATACAAAATGATTGAGATTGCTTCAAGTGATTATAAGGAAGCAATATATGCCTCAACAATTATTAGGTGGATGGAGTCATTAAGGGTTTCTAAAATTACTGGATCTATAGCAGGTAATGAAAAAGAGGTAAATACTAGGTGGGCCGTTTGTGTTGGTGAGGACACTTATATAGTAGAGTTAGAGATTTTGGGTAATAACAACTTTAAAATAAGAGCGCAGGGCAAAGAGATTCTCATAAGTGATGTGAATTGGCATTCAGGTATGCCATTATTTAAGGCTAAAATAGATAGTGCTAACATTTCACTTAAATTTACTAAATCGAGTAAAAGTAATTTATACAGATTTAATTATTTGGGTGGATTTGTTAATATTTCTGTGGTTTCGCCAAGGGTGGCTGAGTTAATGAAATATATGCCTGCTAAAGTTGAGGAGTCTAATGACAAATCTTTAATAGCCCCCATTTCTGGTAAAGTTATAGATGTTCTGGTTGGAAAAGGCGAGAAAGTTAAGGCTGGTATGGAATTAGTTGTTATTGAGGCAATGAAGATGGAGAATTCACTTGTTGCAGAGAGGGATGCAGTAGTAAAAGATGTTAAAGTTAATAAAGGTGATAACGTCCAAGCTGAGCAAATATTAATTGAATTTAACTAAAATAATTTACTTTTTTAATTTTACTCACATTATATTTGCTAAAACTTAAGAATTTCCTTGACGAAAACGATTTAATCCTTATTTTTCTTAAACTTCACAAAATATAAATTATTTATGCCTACTATAAATCAATTAGTAAGAAATCCTAGAAAAAGGATTGCTAATAAAACAAATTCTCCTGCACTTGCAAATTGCTCCCAAAAAAGAGGAGTATGCGTCAGGGTTTACACTACTACACCAAAGAAACCTAATTCTGCATTAAGGAAGGTTGCTCGTGTAAGACTTACTAATAAGTATGAAGTTATTGCATACATACCAGGAGAGGGTCATAATTTGCAAGAACACTCAGTGGTATTAATAAGAGGAGGAAGGGTAAAGGATTTACCAGGTGTTAGATATAAGATAGTGAGAGGTTCTCTTGATACTCAAGGAGTTCAAGACAGAAAAAGATCACGTTCTCGTTATGGAGTAAAAAAACCTAAATAATAAATTTAAAATAATATAAAATGTCTAGACGTCACAGCGCAGAAAAAAGAAAAATTAATCCAGATCCAAGATATAACAGCTTGTTGGTCGCTAAGTTTGTAAACAACCTGATGAAGGAGGGTAAAAAAGCATTAGCAAGAAATATAGTCTACCAAGCTTTTTTGCAAGTTGAGCAAAAGCTTAAAAAACCTGCATTAGAAGTGTTTGAAGAAGCTATAGCTAGGGTAGAGCCAAAAATAGAGGTTAAATCAAGAAGAGTAGGAGGTGCAACATATCAAGTGCCTGTTGATGTTAAGCCAACTAGAGCTAGAGCGTTAGCTATAAGGTGGGTGCTGGAAGCTATTGGTAAAAGGAATGAGAGAGCTTCACAGGATCGTCTTGCTGGAGAAATCCTTGATATTGTTAATGGTAGAGGTCATGCAATGAAGACTCGTGAAAATACTCACAAGATGGCCGAAGCAAATAGAGCTTTTTCACATTTTAGGTGGTAGACTGAGGATATTATGGCAGAATTCAAATATGATTTAAATAATTATAGAAACATCGGTATCATGGCTCACATTGATGCTGGTAAAACAACTACTACTGAAAGAATATTATATTACACAGGTAAGTCTCACAAAATTGGTGAAGTGCATGATGGCGCTGCAACAATGGATTGGATGGAGCAAGAGCAAGAAAGAGGTATTACAATTACATCTGCCGCCACAACTTGTTTTTGGAATGGTAATAGAATTAACATAATAGACACACCGGGGCACGTAGATTTTACTATTGAAGTTGAAAGATCTTTAAGAGTTTTAGATGGAGCTGTTGCAGTGTTTGATGGTGTAGCTGGTGTTGAGCCACAATCAGAGACTGTTTGGAGACAAGCTGACAAGTATAATGTACCTAGAATTTGTTTTGTTAACAAAATGGATAGAACTGGTGCAAATTTTTATCGTTGTGTTGACATGATGGTAGATAGGTTGGCCGCCAAGCCATTAGTATTACAACTACCGATAGGTTCTGGAGAAGAGTTTGTTGGTTTGGTTGATTTGATGAGAATGAAGCAAATAATATGGAAGAATGAAAATTTAGGTGCGGAGTTTACTTATGGAGATATACCAGCTGATATGCAAGCTAAGGCTGAAGAGTACAGAGAAAAGCTAGTAGAGGCTGCTGTAGAGCAAGATGATTCATTGTTCGAGAAATATTTGTCTGGTGAAGAAATTTCCAATGAAGATTTGCAAAGATGTATCAGGTCTGGTGCAATTAAAAGAGATTTCGTTCCAGTTTTGTGCGGATCAGCATTTAAAAATAAGGGGGTACAATCACTATTGGATGCGGTAGTAGACTATTTACCTTCTCCAATCGACATTGGTCAAGTGGAAGGAAGTGACGTAGATGATGCTGAAAAGAAAATAATCAGAAAAGCTGACCCAAAAGAGCCTTTAGCTGCTTTAGCTTTTAAGATTATGACTGATCCTTTTGTTGGTTCTTTAAGTTTTGTGCGTATTTACTCAGGCTCATTAAAGGCAGGTGATACAATTTACAATCCTATCAAGCGTAACAAGGAAAGGGTTGGTAGAATGTTGCTTATGCATTCAAACCACAGAGAGGACATAAAAGAAGCGAAGGCAGGAGATATAATAGCTCTTGCTGGTTTAAAAAACACTACTACTGGTGACACCTTATGTATGCAAGATAATCAGGCTATATTAGAAATAATGGAGTTTCCTGAGCCAGTTATTGAGGTTGCAGTTGAGCCTAAATCTACAGCAGATCAAGAGAAAATGGGTTTAGCTCTTGGAAGGCTTGCATCTGAAGATCCATCACTTAGAATATCTTCAGATGAAGAAAGTGGTCAAACTATACTTAAGGGTATGGGTGAATTGCACTTAGAAATTATAGTGGATAGATTAAAAAGAGAGTTTAAGGTTGAGGCTAATATTGGAGCTCCACAAGTAGCCTATAGAGAAGCTATAACTAAATCTTTTGAAGTTGATTATACGCATAAGAAACAATCTGGTGGTGCTGGTCAATTTGCAAGAATTAAATTATTGTTAGAGCCTAATGAAAAAGGTGAAGGTTTTTCTTTCGTAAGCAAGATTGTTGGAGGTAATGTACCTAAAGAATATATACCAGGAGTACAAAAAGGTTTAGAGCAGAGTTGTAATGCTGGAGTTTTAGCTGGTTATCCTGTAGTTGATTTTAAAGCAACATTGTTAGACGGCGCTTATCATGATGTTGACTCTAGTGTTTTAGCATTTGAAATTGCTTCTAAAGCTGCTTTTAGAGAAGCGGTCCCTAAGTCTGGTCCCGTAATACTTGAGCCAGTGATGAAAGTAGAAGTTATAACCCCTGAAGAATATATGGGTGATATAATAGGCGACTTAAATTCAAGAAGAGGTCAAATTAGTGGTATGGAACCTAGAGGAAATGCTCAGGTTATTAGCTCTCATGTTCCACTAGCTTCAATGTTTGGTTATGTAAATGAGTTGCGTTCTATGTCACAAGGAAGAGCACAATTTACGATGCAATTTGCACATTATGAGCAAGTTCCACAACAAATAGCTGATGAAATTAAATCCAAAGTAGCATAATTAATATTTTTAAAGGTATAAAATGAGTAAAGAAACATTTAAAAGAGATAAATCACACTTAAATATAGGAACAATTGGTCACGTTGATCATGGTAAGACTACATTAACGGCGGCAATATTGAAATATTTTAGCTCTGAGAAGTTGGGTTATGACGAGATAGACAAGGCTCCAGAAGAGAGGGCAAGAGGAATAACAATACAAACTGCGCATGTTGAATATGAGACTGCGAATCGTCACTACGCACACGTTGATTGTCCAGGACACGCTGATTACGTTAAGAATATGATAACGGGAGCAGCTCAAATGGATGGAGCTATATTAGTATGTAGTGCAGCAGATGGTCCTATGCCACAAACTAGAGAGCATATATTATTAGCTCGTCAAGTAGGTGTTAAAAACTTAGTTGTATATTTAAATAAATGTGATCAAGTTGACGATGAGGAGTTGTTAGAGCTTGTTGAAGTTGAAGTAAGAGATTTGTTAAGCCAGTATGATTTTGCTGGAGATGATATAACTATAATAAATGGAAGTGCTTTAAGCGCATTAGAAGGAAAAGACGATGCCGGTTTAGGTAAGGCTTCTATAGATGCTTTGATGGCAGCGGTTGATGCTGATTTTCCTAATCCTGAGCGTGCTATAGATGGTAATTTCTTAATGTCGGTTGAAGATGTATTTTCGATCTCAGGCAGAGGAACTGTAGCAACTGGTAGAATAGAGCAAGGCATAGTGAAGGTTGGCGAAGAAGTTGAGATAGTTGGAATAACGGAAGAGACTCAGAAGAGTACATGTACTGGTGTTGAGATGTTTCGTAAGTTACTAGATCAAGGTCAAGCTGGAGACAATGTTGGAATTTTATTACGTGGTTTGAAGCGTGAAGATATACAAAGAGGTCAAGTTATAGCTAAGCCGGGAAGTATTACACCACATAAGAAGTTTAAGGCAAGTTTATATGTTTTGACTAAGGATGAAGGAGGTCGTCATACGGCATTCTTTAGTAATTATCGTCCACAATTTTACATGCGTACAACGGATGTTACTGGAAGTATAGAATTACCTGCTGGAACTGAAATGGTAATGCCTGGAGATAATATAGAATTGACAATTAATTTGATTAATTCTGTAGCATTGACTCAGGGTATGAGGTTTGCAGTAAGAGAGGGAGGTCGTACTGTGGGATCTGGTGTAGTTAGTGAAATTATTGAGTAATACTCTAATTTGGGAGTGTAGCTCAACTGGTAGAGCGCCGGTCTCCAAAACCGGAGGTTAGAGGTTCGATTCCTCTCGCTCCTGCCAAATAAAAAGATAGTAAAATGAAATTAATTAGTTTTTTACAAGAAACAAAAAAAGAAGCTTTAAAAGTAACTTGGCTAAAAAGAAAGGATTTAATATTATCCACTTTATCAGTTTTTTTAATAGTAGGTTTATTTTCAGTATTTTTTCTAGTGGCAGATTTGCTTATTTCAAAGTTTATAACATATATAATAGGGGTTTCAAATTAATATGTCTTACAAATGGTATGTAGTACAAGCTTATTCTGGTTCGGAAAAAGCTGTTTTAAATGGTATTAGACAGAGAGCTGAAAGAGCTGGCTGTGAACAGCTAATAGAAGATATTCTAGTTCCGCTGAAGAAAATAGTTCAGATAAAAAAGGGAAAGAAGGTAGAAGTTGAAAAGAACTTTTATCCTGGTTATGTTTTTGTAAATATGGATCTAAATAACGAGTTGTGGCATTTAATAAAACAAATTCCTAAAGTATCGGGATTTATTTCTCAAAATGGAAAACCATCTCCTATTAGAAAATCTGAAGTAGATAATATATTTGGGCAGTTAGAAGATGATAGCTTGGATCTTGGTTGTGATGTTGAATTTGACATAGCAGAGTCAGTTAAAGTGATAGATGGTGGTCCATTTGATAGCTTTACTGGAGTTGTAGATTCTGTAGACACGACAAAAAAGAAGCTTATAGTGTCAGTATCTATTTTTGGTAGAGCTACTCCACTAAATCTTGATTTTAACCAAGTTGAAAAAATATAAAAAAAAACTTGCGTATTAAGTAAAAACAATATAGAAAAAGCATCTCTTTAAGGAAATATATTAGCTATGGCAAAAAAAGAAGTTACTGGAATAATAAAACTACAAGTACCAGCTGGTGGTGCAAATCCATCCCCACCTGTAGGGCCTGCTCTAGGGCAGAAAGGTCTAAATATAATGGACTTTTGTAACAAGTTTAATGATGCTACAAAAGGGTTTGAAAAAGGTATGCCTATACCAGTTATAATAAGCGCTTACGCTGATAGATCTTTCGATTTTGTAACTAAAACTCCCCCAGTGTCTTTCTTGATAAAGAAAAAGTTTGATTTGAAAAAAGGCTCAGGAACTACTGGTAAGGAAGTGATAAAGGAAGTTAAAAAGAGTGACTTTAAAGAAATAGCTGAAGTAAAGCAAAAAGATTTAGATTTGCCATTAGACTCTATAGTCAATATGGTGGCTGGAACAGCTAAGTCATTGGGTATCAAGGTTTTAGAAGATTAAGGAAATGTCAAAAAACAAAAGATTAAATAATATAAAAAAAGGCTTAGATTTGGAAGCTCAATATGAGTTGGATAATGCAATAAGCACCGTTAAAGCTAACGCTACCGCTAAGTTTGATGAGTCAGTGGATGTTGTTTTTAGTTTGAATGTTAATCCAAAGCATCAAGACCAAAACATCAGAGAGATAGTAAGTATGCCTGAAGGATTAGGCAAGAATACTAGGGTTGCAGTTATAGCTAAAGCTGAAAAGCATGAAGCGGCTATATCAGCAGGAGCTGAGAGGGTAGGAGCAGAAGACTTAGTCGATGAGATTAGACAAGGTAAGGTTGACTTCGATTTTTGTATAGCTACACCAGACATGATGCCAAAAGTTGGTCAGCTTGGAAAAATCTTAGGCCCTAAGGGTTTGATGCCAAATCCTAAGTTAGGTTCAGTGACTAATGATGTTCAGAAAGCAGTTGAGAACGCTAAAAAAGGTCAGGTAGAGCTTAAAGTGGAAAAATTTGGTTTAGTACATGCAGCAATTGGTAAATCAAGCTTTGACGCTCAGAAGATAAAAAATAATTTTGATGCGGTATATACGGCGTTAAAGAATGCAAAACCTACGGGCGTTAAGGGTTCCTATCTTAAGAAAGTATTTATAGGTTCCACTATGGGTCCTTCGTTAGAGATATCAATTTCATCATTAAATAAATAGAGTTTAAAATGAACTTATTAGAGAAAAAAAATTTCGTTGAAAAGCTAAGCCAAGAAATTAAAGCAACTAGCATTTTGTTAGTAGCTCACTATGCTGGTCTAACTGTAGCGCAGATGACTACGTTAAGAAATTCTGCAAAAAAGAGTGAGGTGCAGATTAAAGTTGCAAAAAATTCTCTAGTAAAATTGGCAGTGTCTGGAACTGATTATGAATCTATAACAAATGATTTGTCTGGTCCAACCGTGTTAATTTTTGCAAACGATATAGTTTCTGCTGCAAAAATTATGGTTGATTTTGCTAAAGAAAATAAAGAATTAGTGATTAAAGCTGGTTCTTACGACAAATCTCAGATAGGAAAGGAGGAAATAGTTTCTATTTCTAAGATGCCTTCTCTTGACGAGATCAGAGCTAAGTTAATTAGCTTGATTCAAACTCCTGCTACTAGGTTAGCCTGTGTGCTTCAAGCGCCAGCTAGTCAATGTGCTAGAGTTATTGAAGCATATTCTAAGAAGTAATTAATAAATTGTTGAGGTTAAATTTATGGCTGATTTAAATAAAATAGTAGAAGACTTATCTACATTAACAGTAGTTGAAGCTGCTGAATTATCAAAGTTGTTGGAAGAGAGTTGGGGCGTTAGCGCTGCTGCTCCTGTAGCTGTGGCCGCTGGTGCTGCTGCTGGAGCTGATGCTGCTGAAGAAGAAAAAACTGAATTCTCAGTTGTTTTGTCTGAAATAGGTGGTAAAAAAATTAATGTTATCAAAGAAGTTAGAGCTATAACTGCTCTTGGTCTTAAGGAAGCTAAGGATTTAGTTGAATCTGCTCCAAAAGAGATCAAAGGTGGTTTGTCAAAAGAAGATGCTGAAAAGATGAAAAAAGCTTTAGAAGCGGCTGGCGCTACTGTAGAGTTAAAATAATTAATTTTAATAATTAATTATTTTAATTTTAACTCTAATTACTTCTTTAACTTTTTTGTACATTCATAATGAAGAATCCTAACAGAAATACCGATGCTTTAACTTATCGTAAAAGTTATGGCAAGATTGGCGATGTTATGCCATTGCCAAACCTAATAGAAGTTCAAAGGAACTCATATAGAACTTTTGTGGATCCAGATAATGTGTCTACAGAGGATGGTTTAGGTAGGGTTTTCTCTTCGGTCTTTCCAGTAAATGATTTTACAGGCTTGTCAACTATGGAGTTTGTTAGTTACAAGTTGGAAAAACCTAAATACTCTCAAGCGGAATGTTTAAAAAGGGGCGCTACTTATTCAGTGCCCATTAAAGTTACATTAAGATTGATAGTATGGGTAATTGATGAAGATACAGGATCTAAAGAAGTAAAGTCCATTAAGGAACAGGAGGTTTATTTTGGTGATTTGCCGTTAATGACTCCAAGGGCAACTTTCATAATAAATGGTACAGAAAGAGTTGTAGTTTCTCAGTTACATCGTTCACCTGGAGTGTTTTTTGACCACGATAAAGGGAAAGCAACTAATCAAACAAAGCTATTATATTCTGCAAGGATAATACCTTACAGAGGTTCATGGTTGGATTTTGAATTTGATACCAAGGATCTATTATATTTTAGAATAGATAGGAGAAGAAAAATTCTAGCTACTACTTTCGTTAGGGCTTTAGGATACACTACAGAGCAAATATTAAAAGAGTTTTACTCAGCTGATTTGTACAAGGTTAGTGATGGTTCTTTTGTAGTTGATGTAGATTTATCTAGCTTAAAGGGTACCGTTTTAAAACATGATATTGTATCTGCTGATGATAACAAAACATATTTAAAGGCAGGTGAAAAAATTACTGCTTTATCACTCAAAAAGTTTAAAAGTCACAATATAACATCAATTAAATTAACAGCAGAAAATTTAGTTGGCTCAATATTGGTGAAAGCCTTAGAAGTTAATGATGAAGTAGTAGAAGCTGGTTCTCTGGTTACAGATGAGATGATTCCAGCATTGTTAAAGAAGGGAGAATTTGAGTTAATCTCTATAAATAAGGTTAATAGTCCTTATATTCATAGCACAATGTCTGCTGAAAAAAATAAAACTGAGGATGATGCCCTTATAGATATTTACAAAGTTTTAAGACCGGGGGATCCTCCGTCTGTGGAAGCTTCTAGAGAGATATTTACGTCATTGTTTTTTAAGGATGATAAGTATGATTTATCTAACGTTGGTAGAGCTAAAATTAATGAGAGGTTAGATATCGATGTATCGGAAGACTTAACATTATTAACAAAAAAAGACGTCATTGAAACTGTTAAAACATTACTAGAAATGAAGTTTAAAAACTCGGATAGTGATGACATAGATCACTTGGGTAACAGAAGAGTAAGATCAGTAGGTGAGTTAGTAGAAAATCAATTCAGAATAGGTTTGGTCAGAGTACAGAGAGCGATACAAGAAAGAATGAACTCCGTGGAAATAGATACAGTTCTTCCACAAGAGCTGATTAATGCTAAGCCATTAATTTCTACAATAAGAGAGTTTTATGGTACCTCTCAATTATCACAATTTATGGATCAAACCAATCCATTATCAGAAATAACACATAAGAGAAGATTATCTGCACTAGGTCCAGGTGGTTTGTCGAGAGATAGAGCTGGTTTTGAAGTTAGAGACGTACATACTTCTCACTATGGAAGGATATGTCCTATTGAAACACCTGAAGGACCTAATATTGGTCTGATAAATTCAATAGCCACTTATGCAAAAGTTAACAAATTTGGTTTTTTAGAAAGTCCTTACAGAAAAGTTTTGGATGGTAAAGTTACGAATGAAGTTGTGTATTTATCTGCAACTCAAGAGTCTAAATATATTATTGCGCAAGCAAATGAAGAATTGGATGAAGCTGGTTCTTTTGTAGGAGAGTTGCATAATTGTAGACACAATGGCAATTACTTAATGACTCCTTCTAACAAGGTTGATCTTATTGATCTTTCTCCTAAGCAAGTTGTTTCAGTTGCTGCTTCATTAATACCATTCTTAGAAAATGATGATGCAAATCGTGCACTAATGGGTTCTAATATGCAAAGACAAGCAGTTCCTTTGCTTTATCCACAGGCTCCTATAGTTGGGACTGGTATGGAAAGAGTAGTTGCCGCTGATTCTTCAGCATGTTTAACCGCAAAGCATGATGGTGTAGTCGAAAAAGTAAATGCTTCCAAAATATTTATCAGGATTGATGATGAATCATCTAACGAACTAGTAGAAATTTATGAATTGCGTAAATATCAGAGATCTAATCAAGATACATGTATCAACCAAAAGCCATTAGTTAGGGTAGGGCAATATGTTAAAAAAGGAGATGTTATAGCTGACGGACCTAGTACAAAAAATGGGGAACTAGCCCTAGGTAGAAATGTATTAGTAGGCTTTATGTCATGGAATGGCTATAATTTTGAAGATTCAATAATTATGTCAGAGAAAATAGTATCAGACGATGTCTTTACTTCAGTGCATATAGAAGAATATGAAATTACGGCTAGAGATACTAGATTAGGATCGGAAGAAGTTACTAGGGACATACCTAATGTAGGAGAAGAAGCTCTAAGAAACCTAGATGAAGTAGGTATTGTAAACATTGGCGCAGAAGTGTTGGGAGGAGATGTAATCGTTGGTAAAGTCACGCCTAAAAGTGAATCACCTTCAACGCCTGAGGAAAAGTTATTAAGAGCTATATTTGGCGAAAAAGCAGCTGATGTTAAAGATTCTTCATTATATATTCCACCAGGGGTTAGTGGTACAGTTATAGATGTTAGAGTATTTACTAGAAGGGGTGTTGAGAAAGATCAAAGAACTCTTACAATAGAAAGGCAGAGAATATCGAAGCTTACTAACGATAAGCAAGAGAAGCTTAGAATAATTGAGAAGCATTTAGTTGATAAGGTTAAATCTTTGGTATTAGGAAAAATAGCTGTTAAGACAGTTGGTAGTATAAAGTCAGGTAGTAAACTTGATGAAAAAGATTTTGCTAATATCAGTATATTCAATCTTAAGAAAATTACTCTAGATGATTCTGCAATAAACGATAAATTAGAAGCTCTTATAAAAAGATTTGATGTAACAGCTGATAATTTTGAAAGAAGTTTGGCGGATGATATAGATAAATTGCAGGGCGGTGACGACTTACCACAAGGAGTGCTAAAAACAGTTAAGGTATTCGTTGCGGTGAAAAGAAAATTGCAGCCAGGAGATAAAATGGCCGGTAGGCATGGTAATAAAGGTGTTATTTCTAAGATAGTACCAATAGAAGATATGCCTTACTTAGAGGATGGAACTCCTCTAGATATTTTACTTAACCCGTTAGGTGTGCCTTCAAGAATGAACGTAGGACAAATACTTGAAACTCATTTAGGTTTTGCATCATACGCTCTAGGAAAAAAAGTTTCCAAAGCTGTTAGTGAGGCACAGGACAAAGCTGAATACGAGAAGTTGAGGAAAGAAGCCATAGATGCTTATGACGATGTCAAAGCTGAAGAATATATTAATTCTCTAAATGATGAAGAATTTAAAGGTTTTGCAAAAGGCCTTGAGACTGGGCTACCGATAGCAACTCCTGTTTTCGATGGAGCAAAGGAATCTGATATAGTGGAAGCTTTTGAGAAGGCAGGTTTAGACTCTTCCGGACAAATGTTTGTTTATGATGGTAAGTCTGGAGAAAGGTTCGATCGAAAAGTTACAGTTGGTTATATTTATATGATTAAACTTCATCACTTAGTAGATGACAAGATTCATGCTAGATCAATAGGACCATACAGCTTAGTAACACAACAACCACTAGGAGGTAAATCTCATTTTGGAGGTCAAAGATTTGGTGAAATGGAGTGTTGGGCTTTACAAGCATACGGTGCATCGTTCACTTTACAGGAAATGTTAACTGTAAAATCTGATGACGTTAGTGGAAGAATTAAGCTATATGAATCAGTAGTTAGAGGGGATAGTAACTTTGAACATGGTGTGCCGGAGTCATTTAATGTAATGATTAAGGAGCTAAAATCTCTATGCTTGAATATTGATTTAGAGCAAGAAGAATAATTTTATAAATATATATTAAAGGTTTTTATATGAGCACTGGACCATCCCAAGCTTCATTCAATTATATAAACGATGCTGAGCATGATTTTAACACAGTTAAGATATCAATCGCTAGCCCCGAACAGATTAAATCATGGTCGTATGGAGAGGTTAAAAAACCAGAAACTATAAATTACAGAACATTTAAACCTGAGAGAGATGGTTTGTTTTGTGCCAGAATTTTTGGTCCAGTTAAAGATTACGAGTGTTTATGTGGAAAATATAAAAGAATTAAATACAAAGGAATTATCTGTGAGAAATGTGGAGTAGAAGTTACGACTTCCAAAGTGCGAAGGGATCGCATGGGCCATATAGATCTAGCGGCACCTGTTGCACATATTTGGTTTTTAAAATCTTTACCTTCAAGAATATCAACTCTTTTGGACATTACACTAAAAGAAATAGAGAGAGTTCTTTATTTTGAGTCATTTATTGTAACTGAACCAGGAATAACCAGCTTGAAATATGCTCAAACTCTTACGGAAGAGCAGTATTTGGAAGCTCAGGATGAATTTGGTGAGGAAGCTTTTGTAGCTCAAATAGGAGCGGAAGCAATAAAAAAAATGTTGATGTCAATAGATCTTAAAAAGGATCAAAAAAAGTTAAGATCATCATTAATTGAAGAGACTTCTGAGGCGAAAAAGAAAAAAGTAGTAAAAAGGCTTAAGCTAGTAGAATCTCTGTTAGATTCTGGTAATAAACCTGAATGGATGATAATGGAAATTCTTCCTGTAATTCCACCAGAGATTAGGCCTCTTGTGATGTTAGATGGTGGTAGGTTTGCTGCTTCAGACCTAAATGAGCTATATAGGAGAGTTATAAATAGAAATAATCGTCTTAGAAGATTATTAGAGCTTAAAGCTCCAGAAATCATTATTAGAAACGAAAAAAGAATGTTACAGGAATCTGTAGATGCTTTATTTGATAATGGTAGAAGAGCTAGATCACTTAAAAACTCAAATAAACGACCTTTCAAATCTTTAACTGATATGTTAAAAGGTAAACAAGGTAGGTTCAGACAGAATTTATTAGGAAAGAGAGTAGATTATTCTGGTAGATCTGTGATTGTTGTTGGCCCAGAATTAAAATTACATCAATGTGGTATTCCCAAGAAAATGGCTTTAGAGTTATTTAAGCCTTTTATTTATTCTAAGATGGAATTATATGGAATTACTAATTCTATAAAAGCAGCAAAAAAATATATTGAAACAGAGTCTTCTGAAGTTTGGGATATTTTAGATGAAGTTATAAGAGAGCATCCTATTCTATTAAATAGAGCTCCAACTTTACATAGACTAGGCATTCAGGCATTCGAACCTGTTCTAATTGAAGGTAAGGCTATACAGTTGCATCCACTAGTTTGTACCGCATTTAATGCTGATTTTGATGGAGATCAAATGGCAGTGCATGTACCTATATCATTAGAAGCTCAAATTGAGTGCAGAGTATTAATCATGTCGACAAATAACATATTAAGCCCTGCAAATGGAAAGCCTATTATTGTGCCTTCTCAAGATATTGTTTTAGGTTTATACTATGTTTCTTTGGAATTAGATGGGTGCGTAGGAGAGGGTAAGGTTTTCAGTGACACCTCTGAAATAGAGCATGCTCTATTAGCTGGGGCAGTAACATTACACACAAAGATTAAATACCATTTTAGAGGAGAGTACATAGAGACTACCCCTGGTAGAGCTATATTATCTTGCTTGCTTCCTGAATCTGAAGAGCTAAATTTTTCAGCAGTTAACAAAGATATGACAAAGAAAGCAGTCAGTAACTTAATAGATTTAGTATACAGAGTATGTGGTCAAAAGAGTACGGTTGTTTTTTGTGATAAATTAATGGCTTTAGGCTATAAGCATGCAACAAAATCTGCAATATCATTCGGAAAGGACGATATGTTAATTCCAAAAGAGAAGCATGAGCATATTAATTCAACCATGCAAGAAGTAAAAGATTTTGAAAGGCAATATTCAGATGGATTAATTACTTCTGGTGAGAAATATAATAAAGTCATAGATGCATGGTCTTTATGCACCGATAGAGTTGCAGAAGACATGATGAATCATATTTCTTCTAAACAAGAAATAAAAGATAGTAATAATCATCATAGTGAACAAATAAATTCTGTTTATATGATGGCTCACTCTGGAGCTAGAGGTTCCGCTTCTCAAATTAAGCAGCTAGCTGGTATGAGAGGTTTAATGGCTAAGCCTAGTGGAGAAATTATAGAGACTCCAATTATTTCAAATTTTAAAGAAGGTTTAACTGTATTGGAATATTTTAATTCCGCACACGGTGCCAGAAAAGGTTTAGCGGATACTGCACTTAAAACTGCGAATTCAGGATATTTGACTAGAAGATTAGTTGATGTTTCTCAAGATTGTATTGTTTCAGAGTTAGATTGTAAAACCAAAAAATCAATTACTCTTAAAACTGAAATAGAGGGAGTTAACGTAGTAGTTCCTCTGTCCGACAAAATATTAGGTAGAGTTTCCGCTCAAGATTTGATTAATCCAAAAACTAAAGAAATTATAGTTAAAGAAGGACAATTAGTAGATGAAGAAATTGCTGAAAACGTTGATCAAATTGGTGTAGATTCATTAAATGTAAGATCAGTATTAACTTGCGAATCAAATTTTGGTGTTTGCACAAAATGTTATGGCCGAGATTTATCTACAGGAGACATGGTTAATCTTGGAGAAGCAATAGGAGTAATTGCAGCTCAGTCAATTGGAGAGCCTGGTACTCAGCTTACGATGAGAACCTTCCACATTGGAGGAGCGGCCCAAAGAGGAGCTGAGCAATCCAGTATTGACGCGACCACAGATGCAACAGTTAAGCTAATAAACGCAAATTTAGTCTTAGATTCTAATGGAAGAAAAGTAGTGCTTAATAGGTCTGCGAGTATAGTACTAATTGGTGCTAATGGAGTGCAAATAGCCAAACATAAATTGCCATACGGTTCTAGGTTAAATTATGTTGAGGGAGATCAGGTACAAAGAGGTGATAGAATAGCTGAGTGGGACCCTTATAATACACCTATCATATCAGAAGTTTCCGGTATTGTTAAATATAAGGATCTTGTTGAAAACATTTCATATAATGAAGAAGTTGATTTAGCTACTGGAGTTTCAAGCAGAATAGTTAATGATTGGAAATCAGCTGGTGACAATAATTTAGTTCCTCGTCTTGTCATACAAGATAAGGATGGTGAAATTAAGAAGTTGAAAACAGGTATAGATGCAAGATATTTCTTATTTATTAACGCTTTACTTAACATTGAGGATGGCCAGGAAATACATTCTGGTGACATATTAGCCAAGATACCAAAAGCTTCATCACAAATTTCAGATATAACAGGTGGTCTACCTAGAGTTGCTGAGTTGTTTGAAGCTAGAAAACCTAAGGATTTTGCAATAATTAGTGAGATTGCTGGAACAGTTATTTACGGAAAAGATTATAAGTCTAAAAGACGTATAGTAATTAAGTCTGACAATGATGCTATTGACGATGCAGAGTATTTAGTTCCGAAAGGAAAGCACATAGCTGTAAACGAAGGTGACTATGTTAATAAAGGTGACTTGTTAATGGATGGTAATCCTGTTCCTCATGACATTTTAAGCGTTTTAGGAGTAGAAGCTTTATCAGAGTACATGAACAAGGAGGTGCAAAAAGTGTATAGGCTTCAAGGTGTTAAAATAGATGACAAGCACATAGAAGTTGTTTTATTGCAAATGCTTAAAAAAGTTGAGATTACTAACGCTGGTGAAACTACTTTAATACCAGGAGAAGTATTGAGTAAAGAAGAGTTTGCAGAAGTAAATAAAAGAGCTGAAAAAGAAGGCTATAAGAGCGCTGAATCTAGAGCAATTTTACAAGGTATAACTAAATCTGCATTACAAACTAATTCATTTATATCAGCTGCATCATTCCAGGAAACGACAAAAGTACTTACTGAGGCTTCTATATGTGGTAAAAAGGATCATTTGAGAGGTTTAAAAGAAAGTGTAATTGTTGGTAATTTAATCCCTGCGGGAACCGGTTTTTATACAGCTCAACTTAAGAAAGAAGCTTTAAAAAGAGATTTAGATGCTAATGCCGAAGCAGAGGCAACTAACGTTTTAGATGCAGTAGTTAATAGTGACGAAAAAACATCTAAAACAGAAGTAACAGCTTAAGAAACTTAAAGATCATGAAAGTATTAGTTCTTGGTAGTGGTGGTAGAGAGCATGCAATTGCTTGGAGTTTTTCTAAGTCCTCTCTATTAACCAAGCTGTATGTTGCTCCAGGTAACGCTGGTATGGCTGAACTAGCAGATTGCATAAATCTTGACATTAATGATTTTGAACAAATTTCTTCCTTTTGCTTAGCCAATCATATTGATTTAGTTATGGTAGGACCTGAAAAGCCTTTATCTAATGGAATTGTAGATTTTCTAGCTAAACATAATATTAAAGTTCTTGGGTGTAACAGCTTCTGTTCACAACTTGAATCGTCGAAAGCCTTTACCAAGAAAATATGTGATAAAATTGGAATTAAAACTGCTGCTTACAAGGTTTTTGATAATTTAGATGAATCGCTTGATTATTTACATGAACAAGAAAAGTTTCCACAAGTAATCAAAGCGGATGGCTTAGCTGCGGGTAAGGGCGTTATTATTGCTGAAAAAAGGGAGGATGCTGTGCAAGCAGTAAGAGATATATTCTCCGGTAGTTATGGCCATATGGATAAAGTTGTTATAGAGGAGTTTCTTACTGGAGTGGAAGCTAGTTTTTTTGCAATTTCTGATGGTAATAATTTTAAAGTTTTATCAAATGCTGGTGATTATAAAAGAGTAGGCGATAATGATACAGGACCTAATACAGGTGGTATGGGTACATATTCACCAAGTCCTTATGTTACAAAAAGAGTAGAAGAAGAAGTTGTTGAAAAAATTCTAAAGGTAACTTTTAATTATCTAAAAGAGCAAGGACAGCCTTACAAAGGTATAATTTTTGCAGGTTTAATGATAAATGATAGGCAGGAGCCTTACCTTATAGAATATAATGTCCGTTTTGGTGATCCTGAAACACAAAGTATTTTATCTCGTTTAAAAAGTGATTTTCTTGAAATATGTTTAGCAGCTGTCAACGGATCTTTAGCAGAGTGTGAAGTAGAGTTTAGTGATCTAAAGGCAATTACTCTTGTTTTGTCAGCTAAAGGTTACCCGAGTAAATATAAAAAAGGTACAGAAATAGATCTAAGTTCAGTGAAAAATATAAAAGATATAAATATATTTCACGCTGGAACAACTATTAAAAATAATAAATTAGTGGCAAATGGGGGGCGAGTTCTTAATATTACAGCTCTAGGAAAGAGTTTTAAGCATACTTATGACATAGTGTATGAGGTAGCTCGCAAGATCAAATGGAAAGATAAGTATTTTAGAAAAGATATAGGCTCTGTGTTAATTAATTCTGAAGAATCTTAAGCTTTATTAATTTTATCAAACTATCTTTTTTATTCTGATTATTTGATATATTGGGTAAGTTAGAAAAATTGTGTTGTGAAAAAGGGATATTATATAACAAAGTTATTGTATATTATCTCGTTTGTTGATTGCCATGTTTCTTAAGTTTGCAATAGTCTTAACTATTTTCTCGCATTATAATTTAACTCAAATTAGTTATTCCAGTAAAGGTTTAGATGTTATTATTGCTAATTTTTAAAAAACTTAAGCTTTATTAGTTTGTATAAACCTGCTACCAGGTTTACTGACTGGCCTTTGTTTTAATAAATCAGGAAGATTATCAGAGTGGTATGTTGGAAAAGAAAGATCAAATAACGGAATTATTGGTACGTTATCCAATTTTTCAATTTTTTTATCTCTTCTGATTAAACAGGTTTCAGCTATTATTTTTGCACCATAACTTTTAACTAAATCATAGGTCTCCAAGGATGATTTTCCTGTTGTCAAAACATCTTCAACAATTAAGACTTTATCACTACCGTCTAAGGAAAAACCTCTTCTGAATTGAAACTCACCATTTACTCTTTCACAGAAAATATTTTCTTTATTTAATTGTCGAGCAATTTCATAGCCGACTAATAAGCCTCCCATTGCTGGAGCTACTACTTTTGTAATTTGGTTAATATCAATTTGCATGGTTATTTTTTTTACCAACTTAAAACATAAATCTTTGGCAGCAATTGGATCTGACATTATTTTCGCACATTGTATATAATATTGGCTATGTAGGCCAGATGACAAAATGAAATGACCTTCTTTAAGTGCATTATATTTTTTTAACAAGTTTATGTTTTCTTCTAAAATTGACATATGAATAATAATATATTAAATTTTGCTTAAGATAAAACTATGGTTAATAAAGAGCAAGAACTAACATTTGAAAAAATCACTAACCTTTTTTCATTAATCGATGAAATATTATCTATTTTAGAGAGTGATAGTAAAGAAGTTAGAGCAGAGATATTATTGGAAAGGTTTGAGTTGTTAGAGGCTTTTATTAAACAAGCTGTAATTTCTGTGGAAGAAATCTCATCTTGTTATACAGAAATAATTAAAGTTAAAAAAAACAATTCTAGTAGAAAAGATTTAACCAATAATCTAGCTGATTTATTGATAGGGATATCTTCTTACAAGAAAGCTTGGTTGATAAAAGAAAATGACTAAAAAGGTTGAAAATATTACAGAAGTTTCGAAAATATTTAATAACTTGTCGGATGAAGTTTTTGACCTAATCAAAAATTTGCTCCAGCAAGGGATATTATCCAAGCAAGAAATTTTGGCAAAGCTCCCCCCAGAGATAAAAGAAAAATTAACTAAGTTATTGCTCAAAGATAAAATTAAAAAGTCACAAACTCGCTAAATTTAATTTGCATATTACTCATGTTAATATAAAATTGGCACAAGAGACGGATATTCCGTCTTTTTTTATTTATAAGTGTCATAGATTAAAGGTAAAAAAGTGGTAAATTACATTTCAGGTAATCCAGAATTAATAAAGATAGTGGAAGCGGTAGCTACAGAAAAAGGCATATCTGTTGACTCAGTAATAGATGCATTAGAACAAGGTATAAAACTAGCTGCCAGAAAAAAATATGGAGTAGAATATGATATTAACGCTCAAATCAACAGAAAGACTGGGGGCTTTAAAATTTATAGAAGGCTCGAAGTAGTAGAAGAGGTTGAAGATAGTAATGTGCAAATTTCTATAGAGACTGTAAAAAAATCTCCATCAGGACAGGATGCAAAATTAGGTGATCATGTAATTCAAGATTTGCCACCAGTTGATTTAAAAAGGTTGGTTGCGTCAGTAGTCAAGCAAGTTATCGTGCAAAAAGTAAAGGTAGCGGAAAAAGAAAAAGAGTTTAACTTGTTCGAAGGTAAGGTTGGTACAATAGTTAATGGGATAGTAAAAAAGGTTAGTCCTAAGGGAGTTTTATTGGATGTTTCTGGTGCAGAAGCATTTTTGGATAATTCTGACTCTATACCTCATGAAAATTTAAGTCAAAACGATAGAGTTAAAGCTAGTATAAAAGAAGTTGTTAGAAAGGATAATGGTGTGCAGGTATATCTCTCGCGTACTTCAAGTAAGTTTATGGAGAGTTTGTTTATGCAGGAGGTGCCAGAAATTTACGATGGAATTATAAATATAAAAGCAATTGCTCGTGAACCTGGTGCTAGAGCTAAAGTTGCCGTTAGATCAGTTGAGTCTAATTTGGATCCAGTTGGGGCGTGCGTAGGTGTAAGAGGTTCTAGAGTCCAGGTTGTGATAAACGAGCTTAAAGGTGAGAAAATTGATATAATAGAATGGTCAGAAGATACCGCGACATTTGTTGTAAATGCTTTAACTCCAGCTAGTGTTCTTAAAGTCGTCATAGACGAAGAAAACAACAAAATAGAAACAGTTGTGCCGGAGAAAGATTTTAGTATTGCAATAGGTCGTAAAGGTCAAAACGCTCGTCTAGCGTCAAAGTTGACTGGATGGAGTATTGATATATTAACAGAAGAGCAAGAGTCTAAAATTAGAAAGGAGGAGTCCGAAAAGGTTTATGATGTTTTTGTAAATCATTTAGACATGGATGATATGCTAGCTAGGCTTCTTATAGCAGAAGGTATATCAGAAGTTGAAGAAATCTGCATGATAGATGTTGAGGAGTTAGCAACTATTGAAACTCTAGATTTAGATAGGGCCAAAATAATACATAAGAAAGCATGCGATTTTGTAAAAACAGATAATTACAAGAAGATTAAGTGGGATCGTTACAATTTAGATGATAGTTTATTAGAGGTGAAAAATCTTACAGCTGAAATTGCTATAAGTCTAAAAGCTAGAAAGGTTGTAACTGTCACTGATGTCGCTGATTTATCCAGAGATGATTTTAAAGATATTGTAAGTGATTCTATCGATTGCTCTGATAAGGAAGTTGACGAGATAATTATGGATGCTAGAGATGTGGTTAATTCATTGGAAGTAAAAGAAAGTTAAATGACAGAAAGTTTTACAGATAATAAAAGAGGTAAAAGAGGTTCTCCCAAGGTTGTAGTAGTAACTAAAAAGAGATTCAGCTTTTCTAGTAAAGTTAATAATAAGCAAGTAGAAGCTAACGAAAAAGCCGCTGAGCCTATTGCAAAGCCTAAGCTACAAGATTCTCAAGATCTTAATCAGTCGCATGCCGTTTTTGGAGGAGACTTGCGGAAGTCGGGTAATAAAGTTAGAAATTTAGATAACGATATTATAAAAGAAAAAGAAGAGCCCAAAAATATAGAGGTTAAGCAAGAGCCAAAAAAGGTCTCTAAATCTTTTACCACAGGAAAAGCTCACTTAAAAAAAGAGGGAGTAAATAAAATAGATGATAACTTTTTTAGTAAGGCTAATAAGGAATCAAGTAGTAAAAATACTAAGAAAGACAAAAAAAGTTTTCTAGAAGATATAACGATAGTATCTGATTCTAAACAAAAGTCGTTTAACAAAGTAAATGAAGCAAGTAACTTCTTGGCTGCCAAAAAAGGTTATGATGAATCACAGGCTAGAAACAAAAATTTCTTTGATGATGCTGAAGGTGAGAAAGAAAGGTTAAGATCTATAGCTTCAATAAAAAGGGCGAGAGAGAGGGTAAGGCGTGATAAGTCAGACTTTAATGTGGATAAAAGTCAAGATAGAGTAAAAGAAGTTGTAATTCCAGAAACAATCACTGTGCAGGAGCTTGCTAACAGAATGTCGGAAAGAAGTGCCAATTTGGTTAAGGAATTAATGAAAATGGGTATGATGATAACCGCTACTAAACCGATAGATGCTGATACGGCTGAATTGTTAGTGGCAGAGTTCGGAATGACTGCAAGAAGAGTAGCTGATTCTGACATAGAAAATAGTTTGTATGACAGTGAAAGAGATAATAAAGAAAAGCAGTTATCTAGATCACCTGTAGTATCTGTTATGGGTCACGTAGATCATGGAAAAACCTCTCTTTTAGACGCGTTAAGAGAAACAGATGTTGTCTCGGGCGAGTCCGGTGGAATAACTCAGCATATTGGTGCATCTAGAGTTAAAGTTAAAAAGGACCAATATATTACTTTTTTAGATACTCCAGGTCACGAAGCTTTTACTGCCATGAGGCTAAGGGGGGCTCACGTAACAGATATGGTTATATTAGTGGTTGCAGCAGATGATGGTGTAAAAGATCAGACTATTGAAGCTATAAATCATGCTAAAGCAGCGAAAATACCAATAATAGTAGCAGTAAATAAAATTGATAAAGAAGGTGCTAATGCACAAAAAGTAATTACTGAATTGTTAAGCCATAATGTAGTGGTAGAGGAAATGGGTGGTGAAAATTTATGTGTTGAAGTATCTGCCAAACAAAAGAAAAATTTAGATAAATTAATAGATGCGATATTTTTGCAAAGTGAGTTTTTAGAATTAAAGGCAAACAGAGAATGTAAAGCATCTGGTGTGGTTATTGAAAGTAAAGTTGATAAAAACAAAGGTGTGTTAACCACTATTTTAGTGCAACATGGTACATTAAAAGTAGGGGACATAGTATTAGCTGGTAACGCTTATGGTAGAGTGAAAACTTTAGCTAGTGACAAAGGAAACAAATTGCATCAAGTGTTACCTTCAGAGCCCACAGAGCTTTTGGGTCTTGACTTAGCTCCTCAGGCTGGTGAGCAGTTTAATGTTGTTGAAAATGAAAAAGCGGCTCGTGATATTGTAGAATATCGCTTGGATAAAAAGAAAAATATAGAAGCAGCAAGGAGAAGCAAGAAAACATTAGAAGATATTTTCTCTGATATGACGCATGAAAGTAAAAAGAAGTTATCCTTGGTTGTTAAGGGAGATGTAAATGGTTCAGTTGAAGCCATTGTTAGCTCTTTAGAAAAGTTATCCAATGATGAGGTAACAATTCAGGTAATACATAGTGCTGTCGGTGGTATTACTGAGTCTGATATAGTTTTAGCAAAGGCATCAGAAGCTATTGTAGTGGGTTTTAATGTTAGAATAGCTAACAACGTAAATGACAAAGAATCTAAGGATGTTGATATAAGATATTATTCGATTATCTATGACTTGGTAGATGATGTCAAAAAGGCAGTAACAGGAATGTTAAAGCCAATTATTAAAGAAAACGCTCTTGGAAAGGGAGAAATCAGAACTGTATTTGATTTAACTAAATATGGAAAAGTTGCTGGTTCTTACGTAAACTCTGGTGTAGCTAAGCGTTCAGGCAGGTGTCGTATTATTAGAGACTCTGTAGTTGTTTCGGACACTGCAATTAAAGCTCTTAAGCATTTTAAAGATGATCTTAAAGAAGTTAAGAATGGTATGGAGTGCGGAATTAGCTTTGAGAATTGCACAGATTTCCTAGAGGGCGACCAATTAGAGTTTTTTGAGTTAACTGAAGAAGCTCACAAATAATGGCGCAGAAAGAATATTCTGAAAGACAATTAAAAGTTGCGGAGAATTTAAAAAGAATAATAGCTAATAATATTAACATAGATAAGTCTTTATTGCCTGTTATTGGTGATATTTATATGACAGTCTCTGAAGTTAGGATGAGTCCCGATTTAAAGTCAGCAAGAGTTTATATTTTACCAAATACTAATGCTGATGACACCGAGCAAATTGTTGATTTAGTCAATGAATTTTCTTATCTCATTAAAAAGTCTGTAGCTAAGTCTGCAAAACTAAAATATGTACCTAGATTAAGGTTTGTAAATGATAAATTGTTTGACCATGCTAATAAAATAGAGAATCTTATAGGAGATATTAACTGTAATGAGTAGATTGACCATAATATTAGTTAAGCCGCAAATGGGCGAGAATATAGGCTCTGCGGCGAGAATTATGGCTAACTTTGGTTGTTCTGACTTACGCATAATAGAGCCTAGAGATGGCTGGCCAAATAGAAAGGCTGAAATATTAGCGGCAGGCGGTTTAGAAATTATTAAAAATGCCAAAATTTATGATAATGTGGCTTCTTCTTTAGAAGGCTTAGATGAGATTTACGCATGTTCGGCAAGAGTTAGAAAAATGCATAAGGAACATTACAATCTTCAAGAACATATAGAAGATATTTCGCTTAAAGTACAAAGTGATAGTAAGATAGGTATGATGTTTGGTTCTGAACGAATGGGTTTGCTTAATGATGATATTATACATGCAAAGAAAATAGTTACTATAGCAGCTAATGATGAGTATCCAGTACTAAATTTGTCCCACGCTATAGGTTTGGTCTGCTATCAATATTTTAATATTTCTCATAAAAAAACTATAGAAGTAAAATATCGAAAAAAAGAAGCTAGTAAAACAGAGCTTGCTTATTTTTTAGAAGACTTAAAACTTAAGTTGGATGATACAGAGTTCTTTATTGATGAAGATAGAAGGGTAAAAATGTTTCAAGCTATTTCGAATATATTTACGCGTAATGATTTAAGTTCTCAGGAATTAAAGACAATGGTTGGCATTGTTAAGGCGTTATATTTTTTTGAAGCTAAAAACAAAATTAAAAAAACTAATAAGGACAGTTGACAATAGTAGGTTTTGCTATACTATTCGGCTCCTAATTTATAAATTTAAGATGACAAAAAGAGTTCAGGCAAAGCATAAAATATCAAGAAGATTGGGCGTTAATCTTTGGGGTTCACATAAATACCGTCAAGAAAAAAGTCATCCTCCAGGACAGCACGGCCCTATGAATTCTATGCGTAGAAAAACTGACTATGGAGTGCATCTTAATGCAAAACAAAAGCTTAAAGGTTATTACGCTAACATATCTGAGAAGAAGTTCAGAAAGATTTACCAAGAAGCTAAAAGTCTCAAGGGAGATACAGGAGAAAACATAATAGGTTTGTTGGAATCTAGATTAGACACTTTAGTGTACAGAGCCAATTTCGTATCAACAATGTTTGCAGCAAGGCAGTTTGTTAGCCACAAGCATGTTCAAGTAAATGGTAAAACTGTAAACATACCTAGTTATAAACTAAAGATAGGAGATGTAGTTACAATTAAAGAAAAGTCTAGAGATCTTCTTGTTGTGTTAGAAACTATACAAAAAAAGGAAAGAGAAATTCCTGACTATTTGGAAGTAGATTATAAACAATGTTCAGCGCAGATTTTATCTTTGCCTAAATTAAGCGATGTTCCTTACGCTTGTGTAATGGAGCCACACTTAATTGTTGAGTTTTATTCTGCTTAATTATTACTCGTTTTTGTAACAATATAGAAAATTTAACTATATAATTAAAGTAGCTAATAATAATAAATGATATTATTATTAGTTGCAAATTTTCTCTAAAATCTAATTTCTTTAAGTTCAACATTGTTGAACGCAACCTAAATTAAGGCAGAAGTTCTTTTTACTTGTTAGTTATATAACAATTTTATTGATCAATTAAAATCATTTTTAACAATAGTGCTACATAAACTCGTGTATTGGTGATTAAAATTATAATTTGTTCATTAATTGTAAAAACACTTTTTTGCTGAACTTGAGTAGTTCTTAAAACTCGTATTTTAGTTAAGCCCTATATTGTTTAAAGTTATGTTTGCTCACTAATAATCTAATTGAGTGGTTAGTTTGTGGACTAAATAATTTGTGACTATTTATCTGGTTACTCGTTAGTTATATAATAATTTTATTGATCAATTAAAATAATTCCTAACAATTATATTACATAATTTTTTTTTGTTAGTGATTAAAATTATAATTATAATTTGCTTTATTAGCTGTAAAAACATTTTTTTGCTGAACTTTAGTAGCTTTTAAAACTCTTATATTGCTTAAAGTTATGTTTGCTCACTAATAATTTAATTGATTGGTTAGTTTTTTGATTAAATAATTTGTGACTATTTGTCTGGTAAGCTTATATCGCTTGAATCTATTGAGTAATTGCTAAAACAATTTTGTTTGCAGCTATTTTTAGTATAAAAAAGAATTAAAAATTAATATATTATTTAAGTAAGTATTTTTTGGTTAGCTGCTAAGCTTGTCTAAGTAAAACTGTTAGAAAGCTATATAAAAATTACTCGCTAATCGAAAATCTAGACATTATAATTAATAATTATGATTATATTAGGAATAACAGGTTTAATAGCATCAGGTAAGAGCTTTATAGCGGAAATATTTGCGAGTGAAGGTGTTGCCATTTTTGACGCAGATAAGGTAGTACATCAGCTTTATGAAGATAATGAGATCATTAATGCAATTAAGGTAATAGTGCCAAATGCAGTATCTAATAATCAATTAGATAGAATAAAACTTAGTAGCTATGCTTTTAAAAGTAAAAATATAATTACTAAATTAGAGCAATTAATACATCCGTTAGTCAGAAAAAAACTAACAGAATTTTTACAACAAGAAAAAGATAAGGGAATAAATATAGTGTTATTAGATGTTCCATTATTATATGAGGGTGGTTTAAATAAAATCTGCCAATATGTTATATATTGCACAGCAAAGGAAAAGTTAATAGAGGCTAGATATTTAGCGCGTAAAAATAGTACAAAAGAAAAATTAGGGTTTATATTAGCAAAGCAAAATAAGTTATCTAAAGTTAACTTAGCTGATTTTGTTATTAATACTGGAAAAGATAATAAAAAACTTATATTTGAAGTAAAAAAAATAATTAAGGTAATTAAGAATGCGTGAAATAGTATTAGATACAGAAACTACTGGTTTAAAACATAGCGAGGGGGATAGAGTTATAGAAATTGGCTGTGTTGAGATAATTAATCGGGTTAGAAGTGGTAAGTATTTTCATAGATATTTAAAAGTAGATAAAGAAAGTTCACCAGGGGCATTAAATGTACATGGTTTAACTAAAGATTTTTTATCAGATAAACCAGAATTTAGTGAGATTGTATCTGAGTTTATGCAGTTCATTGGTAATGATCCTTTAGTAATACATAATGCTAAATTTGATATAGGTTTTTTAAATAATGAATTAGAGTTAATTAATAAAGCAACATTATCTAATCAAATTGTAGATAGTTTAGTAAGTGCTAGAAAAAAATACCCAGGTCAAAAAAATAGTTTGGATGCTTTATGCAAAAGATATAATATAGATAGTAGCAAGAGGGTTAAGCATGGTGCGTTATTAGATGCTGAGCTTTTAGCTGATGTATATTTGGAACTAACAGGTGGTAGTCAGATAACTTTTGATTTGGTTAAAGAGCAGAAATTAGAACAAAAAGATATATCTAAGGTAAAATTTCCTTTAAGAGAATATAAAACATCTTTGCAAGAAGAAAATGATCATGCAAAGATGTTACAAAAAATACCTAATAATTTATGGAAAAATGATTAAGTATATAGTTTATTGTTTTGTTTGCCCTGCTGAAGCTTGATTTTGTTGTGCTATAATTGCTGCAAAATCAACAGGCTCCATCAAAAGAGGTGGAAATCCTCCATCTTTAGTGCAGTCTGCAATAATTCTTCGTGCAAAAGGAAAAATTAAAGTTGGACAATCTATCAGTAAAGCTTTTTTAAGCTCTTCTTCAGTTAGATTAACAATATTAAATAATGCTGCATAATTTAGCTCAACTAGAAAAATAACACTTTCAGGCTTATCACCTTCCACTGCTTTTGCATTGATGTTTAAATTAACTTCATAGTAATCTTCACTAACTTTTCCTGCCTTTACATCAATATTAAAGGTTATATTAGGGTTATTAGCAATCTTTGGGATACTAGATGGTGCATTTGGGTTCTCAAATGAAAGGTCTTTAAGATATTGAGAATTTAATCTAATGTTTTTTGAATTTTCCTTGGACATGATATTTAATAAATTATATATTATTTTATTATTAAACATAAATTAAATAATTCAAGATGATAGACATAATTATTTTTGCCATAATAGCATTATTATTAGCACACAGGTTGTATAGTGTATTGGGTACGACAGCAGAAAGTACTACAAAGAAAAAATCAGCTGAAATTATCGATCTAGATAAATCACAATATGAAGAAACTAAAAAAGAACAAGAAGCTGATAATATTAATGATTTAGATGATGATATAATAAGTGAGTTAAGTAAAGAATCTCAGAGTTCAATTAATGAAATTAAAGAGCTAGATGAAAGTTTTTCCATTTACAAATTTTCTAAAGGTGCAGAAAAAGCTTTTGAAATCATTATATCTTCTTTTGCCAATGGAGATAAGAAATCTTTATTTAATTTATGCACTACAGAAGTAGCTGAGAATTTTTATCAAGAATATGAGAAAAACTATAAATTAGGTCAAAAGATCAATGTAAATATAGTTGGCATTGAGTCTTGCACAGTAAAACAAGTCAAAAAAGAAAATAACCTAGTTACAATAAAAGTAAAAATTCTATCTGAACAAATCACAACCATTACTGATAAGAGTAATAAAGTTGTAAGTGGGGATGTTAAACATATAGATGAAATAAATGATAACTGGTTTTTTACTAGAGACTTTAAACAATCTAGTCCAATTTGGAAATTAGCAAAAGCTACAAACTAAAATGATAAAATTAGCCTTAAATCAAGTTAATTTTACTGTAGGTGCATTAGCTAAAAATGCAGAAAAGCTAATTTCTTATTATAGAAAATCGGCAAATAATGTTGATTTATCAATTTTTCCAGAACTAGGTATAGCTGGCTATCCACCTGAAGACTTGTTGCTTTCGGACTCTTTTCTTAAGCAAGTAGATGAGTATCAAGGTGAAATTATAGCTGAAACCAAGGAAAATAATTCTGCTATTTTATTTGGAGCTATTACCAAGGAAATGGGAAAATTATATAATGTAGCATATTTTGCACAAAATGGTGTTTTAGAACAGATTATTTATAAAAACTCTTTGCCTAATTATGGTGTTTTTGATGAAAAGAGATATTTTGATGTAAAAAATCAATATCAAGTAATAACCCTGAAAGAAACAAGATTTTTAATCTTAATATGCGAAGATTTATGGCAAGATGATTTACTAATTAAGCTAAAAGATTTGAGATATGATGAAGTGATTATTTTAAATGCTTCCCCTTACAATACGGGTAAATTAAAAAGTAGAATAGCTTTAACCACTCTTTTATCTAAGAAATGTTATTATTTAAATGCAGTTGGGGGACAAGATAGCTTAGTTTTTGATGGTAACTCTTTTATATTAGACGATAAAGGAGTTTTACTAGATTTGTTACCAAGCTTTGAGGAAGTTCAGATATTAAGTAAAGAAACCAAGAAACCAATAATATTGCCAGAGAGTTTAGCTCAAGATTATAATGCTTTAACTTTAGGTCTTGCTGATTATGTAAAGAAAAATAATTTCTCCAACGTAGCAATTGGGTTATCTGGAGGTGCAGATTCCGCTCTAGTTGCGGCCATTGCATGCGATGCATTAGGCCCGGATAAAGTTAATTTAGTTACCATGCCATCTAAATATACTTCAGCAGAAAGCTTTAAAGATGCAGACTCACTGCTAAAAAAGCTAAATTGTAATAATCATAGGCAAATAAACATAGAAGAAATTAATTCTAGCTTCTTAACTAATTTAGCTCCTCATTTTAACAATAAAGCAGTAGATATAACCGAAGAAAATTTGCAAGCCAGAATAAGAGGTACATTATTAATGTCTCTTGCAAATAAATTTGGCTATCTGGTTTTAGCCACAAGTAATAAGTCTGAATCAGCTGTTGGATATGCAACTTTATATGGTGATATGTGTGGTGCTTATTCTGTGATAAAGGATGTTTATAAAACAAAAGTCTACGAACTTATAAAGTGGCGTAATAAGCACATACCAAAACTATCTTTAAATCCAGTCAAAGCGCCAATTGATAGCAATATAATTACCAAGGCTCCAACTGCTGAATTGAGAGATAATCAGCAAGATACTGACTCATTACCAGATTATGAAATTTTAGACCAAATATTACAGCATCTCATAGAAGGAAGAAAATCAATTGCTGATATTATTGCATATGGCTTCAATCAAGAAATAGTAACAAGAATTTACAATTTATTAAAAAATTCAGAATATAAAAGGTTTCAAGCTGCAGTTGGGCCTAAAATTTCTGAGTTATCTTTTGATAAAGAGCGAAGAATGCCTTTAACCAATAATTATGAAAATTCTTAATTTTAGTTTTATAATATTACTATTTTCTCTAAAAAACCTATATGCTGAAAATAAATTAGCTAATGATATAGGGATAGAGTTTCACAAATCTTTGAGATGCCTAGTGTGTGAGGGGCAATCTGTATATGATTCAAATGCTGAATTTGCAAATAACATCAAAAAGCAAACAGAATCAATGTTAAGCGAAGGTAAAAGCTTAGTTGAAATTGAAAATCTTTATTTAGATATTTATGGTGAAGAAATATTACTTACACCAAAGTTCAATAGAAAAAATTTCTTTATTTGGCTACTACCCTACATGTGTATCGCTGTTTTTGCTTTTTTTTACTTCAGAGTATAATGAAAGAGCAAATAGAAAAATATCTTGAAATGTTATTAGCGGAAAGGAATCTAGCTAAGAATAGTTTACATGCATATGAAGCTGATCTCAGTAATTTTTACTTTTATAGTAAGGTGCAAGGTTGTCAGAAGTTTAATGCAGAATTATTTCAAAACTATGTTAAGAATTTAGCAAAAGAAAATTTAAAAAACTCATCTTACCTCCGTAAGATTTCTACTTTAAGAGGTTTTATAAATTATTTAATAGCTGAAGAACACCTAGATAGTGACCCTCTTAAGAATTTAAGTAAAATTAAAGCTGCAAAAACCTTGCCTAAATATTTAACAAATTCTGAAATTGATAATTTATTTTCTGCTTATAAAACAGAACATAATTTGCGCGATATGGTCATGATTGAATTGCTTTATGCAACTGGTATAAGGGTAAGTGAGCTGGTTAATCTGCAATTAGCAAATTTACGCTTTTCTGATGTACAAAAACACCAATTTGAAAATTATATTATTATTTATGGTAAAGGGCGTAAAGAGAGAATAGTGCCTATTAGCGATATAGCTAAATCTAGTTTGAAAGATTATTTAAAAAAATTTCATAACTTAATATTTTCACCTAGTAATATTTGGCTTTTTCCTACTAAAAGTAAAGCTGGCCATATTACTAGGCAGTTTTTTGCAAAGCGCCTAAAAAGTTATGGTATAAAGGCAAATATCCATCAAGATAGAATATCCCCTCATATAATTAGACATTCATTTGCAACTCATTTATTGGAAAATGGTTTAGATTTAAGGTCTATACAAGATTTATTAGGACATGAAAATCTTGCTACAACAGAAATATACACTCATATTTCAACTAAGAAATTAAAAGAAACCTTAGATCAATTTCATCCTTTAGCAAAAAATAAATTAAAAATTTAGTTTAAGGATAAAGCATTTCATTTTGCCAAGCATCACCACTCTTTTTATATAAGTTACGCTCATGCCTTCTAAATTCTTTTTCTTGCCAAAATTCTATTTCTGAGGGGTTTATAATATAACCAGACCAAAATGATGGTCTTGGTACCTCTTCATGTTCAGCAAAATCTTGCGTTATTTTGGCAACTTTTTTAGTAAAAATGTCATAATCAGCTAATTTGCTAGATTGTTTAGAGGCCCAAGCGCTAATTTGGCTACCGCGTGGCCTGCCACTAAAATATTTATCCGCCTGATCGTCTGCAACCTTAGATATTGTTCCTGTTACTCTAATTTGTTTCTTTAAAGGCATCCAATAAAAACACAAAGCAGCTTGATCATTTTCTATTATTTCAAGAGACTTACGGCTAGTTAAATTAGTATAAAAGACGAAGCCTAAATCAGAATATCCACGCATTAATACAATTCTAACAGATGGTGCTGCAGCTTTTGTTGCAGTTGCAAGGCTCATTGCACTAGGCTCTGTTATTAATTGGTGAGCACAAGCCTCTTTATACCATAGATCAAACTTATTAAGTGGGTTGTTATTATGTGACATAAAATTACCTTTTTGTTAATTGCTAGACCTATAAGCAAAAAAAATCAATATTTGCCTTGCGCGCTAAAATAAAAAGTTTAAAAAACATATTAATCTAACTAGAAAAAAGTGAGCAAAATTAGTAAGATAAAAGCAAGTAATTTAAATGTGTTTTATGGTGCAAGCCAAGCAATATTTAATATTGATATAGACATAAAAGAAAAGCAAGTAACTTCATTTATTGGCCCTTCTGGCTGTGGTAAATCAACGTTTTTAAGATGTATAAATAGAATGAATGATACCATAAGCTCATGCAGAGTTGATGGAGAAATTTTAATAGATAATGAAAATATATGTAGCCCTAAGATTGATGTTGTAATGCTTAGAGCTAAAGTTGGAATGGTGTTTCAAAAGCCTAATCCTTTCCCAAGGTCAATATATGAAAATGTTGCATATGCACCAAGAATACATGGTACTTTTAATTCAAAAGATGAATTAGATTTTATTGTTGAAAAAAGCCTAAGGAGAGCTGGTCTTTGGGAAGAAGTGAAAGATAGGCTCAATGAAGCCGGAAGTGGTTTATCAGGAGGACAACAACAAAGATTATGTATTGCAAGAGCGATAGCAATTAGACCTGAAATAATTTTAATGGATGAGCCATGTTCAGCCTTAGATCCAATAGCAACAGCTAAAATAGAAGAATTAATTGATGAATTAAAAGAAAAATTTACAATAGTAATAGTTACGCATTCTATGCAGCAAGCAGCTAGAGTGTCTCATAACACTGCGTTTTTCCATTTAGGAAAGTTGATTGAATATGGAGATACTAAACAAATATTTGAAGCACCCAAACACCAGAAAACAGAAGATTATATTACTGGTCGTTTTGGTTAAAATAATAATTTAGATCAAGAAAAGTAAATCTATCTCTGGTTAAAAAGGCATTATTTACCGACTCTATGTAAATTTTATTATTAAGTAATTTTTTATTTTTTAAAACATCAATATTGGCTTGCTTCAATATATGTTTTATTTCTGCTTTGCTTCGAAATCTTTCTTTAATTTTAGCTTTTAGACCTGGCCATTTTTTTGCTAAAATTTCATTTGTAACAGTAATATCAAGTTGTTCTTTTACTATTTTTATATTAGTAAGAGTTGAGTTTATATTTTTGTTTTTCAGTTTAAATTTATCTAGTTTCAAGAAGTTTTCTTGGATGTCAATCATGGTTAAGCTAGTTATAGCAATATGTTCTCCATGATATAGTAGGTTAGCATTCTTAGCATCTTGCATTTCGTATAAATGTGCTATCATATGTTCTCCTTGGCTTGCTGGATAACTACCTGAGCAAAAGGTCATAGCAAGCCCACTATAAATTAATATTTCAGTTAATAAGCTAATCATACTTAAATCTTTTTTTACTAGAAGATCAGTGTTTTTAAATAATTTTTCTTCTAACTCATAGGTAAGATCAAAGGGTATTTCACTATAGTAACTGGAAAGAATATAATTAGATGCAAGCCAATCAGCTCGGCAAATTGTTGAGCATATACTATCACTTAAGCCGCTCTTAATTAATCTAATAGGGGCATTTGCTAGGATGTTTAAATCAAAATAACCAGCTAAAGCTATTTTAGCTTTAAAGCTTTGTTTTAGATTATTGGCAATTAAGGAGGCATTTTCAGAGTAATAACCATTCATTGATGGGGCAGTTGCAAAAACTACATATGGCTTATTAGCAATGTAAGCTGCATATTTGACTAAATCATTAATAGTTCCACTGCCAATAGCTATAGCATAGTTATAATTTGCAAGCTCTCTGGCTAAATCTTCTGCTATATTTTTCTTTGCTTTAATATTTTTTGCAAAAAGTTTGAGGTTTATTGGTGAAAAATCTCCAAGTAGTTTTTCTTTGATATTTTCATCCGTAATTATAAGGGATTTAGGATATTTTGCTATTATGGTACTTAGATTAGAAAAGATATCATCAGATATAATGATTTTACTTTCAAAATCTTTATTTATAATTGAAGCTGGTTTGATAATTTTGTACATAAGTTAAAAAATTGCTTTAGTTCAAATAATTATTACTTTTTTTATACTTCTATTTATAATCATGATAAATAAGTTATTAACAAGATAATAATAAAACTATGCCAGTAGTATTAATCACGGGAGCGGCAAGGAGATTAGGTAAAATAATAATTGAGGATTTTTTAGCAAAAGGCTGGGATGTGGCTTTTACTTGTAATAATTCACTAGAAAATGCTAAACAGATTGTTAAGCTAGCGCCAAATGGCTGTAGGATTAAATTTTACCAAGGGGACTTTAGAGATAGTTCTTTTACCAGAAATTTAATTGCTCGAGTTAAATTTGATTTTCAAAATATTGATTTATTAATTAATAATGCCTCTATTTTTGAGCGTTGTTCTTTTAGTGAGCTTACAGAAGATGCTTTAGATGATAATTTTTCTATACATGTGAAAACTCCACTTATTTTGGCGCAGAGTATGGCTAAATATGATCATGAAGCAAAAATTATAAATATAACAGATGTTATGGTAAGTAAAAATGCTACAGCTTTTTTTCCTTATATATTGACCAAAAAATCATTATCTGAACTAACTAAAATGTTAGCAAAAAACTTAGCTCCTAAAATCCAGGTTAATGAAATTCGCCCCGGTATGATGTTAGCTGATTTAATTGAGGCTAATTCATCTGATAATAAAGCTCGAGAGCATAAATTGCCTGCTATGCAAAAACCTGATATAGAAGATTTATTAAAAGCTATAGATTATTTTATTAATAATAATTGTTATGGGCAAAGTCTATATGTAGATTCAGGGGAGCATATTTTGTAAAATGTTCTTATCTAGATTATATAAATTACTATTTTATAACATTATTTTATTGCTTTGTTTGCAGGGTAAATTAGGTGCAGAAAGTAATTTAGAAGAGTTATCACTAGATAAGCTAATTGATAATGTGTGGCATGAAGAATTATTAGAGCTTTATCCTAAGAAAAAGCCAAATATTACAAAGCAGCATAAAGCATCAAAAGAGGATAACTATAAAGCAGATGACTTTTCTGATTTAGGCGTTTTAATGGATAGTATTGAAACAAATCTTGTTCATAAAACTCGAATCATTGTGATAGATGCTGGTCATGGTGGTAAAGACCCAGGCGCAATAGGTCATAAAAAGTTACAAGAGAAAAACATAGTATTAGCATATGCAAAAGCACTTAAAAGTAAGTTAGAAAAAAACCAGCGTTATAATGTTTACTTAACTAGAGATAAAGATGTTTATTTGCCGCTTAGAAAAAGGATCGCAATTGCAAGAAAATATAAAGCTGATATGTTTATCTCACTTCATGCAGATGCTGCTCACAATAAAAAAGCTAGCGGTTTAACAGTTTATACCCTGTCTGAAAAAGCATCAAATAAAGAAGCATCATTACTTGCTAAAAAAGAAAATAAAGTGGATATAGTATCAGGCTTAGATTTATCAGATTTAGATAAAGATGTTTCTGATGCCTTAATTGGTTTGTCATTTCGTGATGCAAAAAACAAGTCTATTTTATTTGCTAAATTATTGAATCAAAATTTAAGAAAGAGGGTGCAGGTAAGACAAAATAGTCACCATTCAGCAGGTTTTGTAGTATTAAAAAATTCAAACATGGCTTCTGTTCTTATTGAGCTTGGCTTTATCACAAATAAAACTGATAGTAAAAATTTACAGAAAAAATCCTACCAAGATAAGTTTTTAAAAGGTGCAAGCGAAGCTATAAATAAATATTTTTCTTTATAAAGAGGCATTCTTTACCATGAAATTAGTAATGTTATGGGCCAAATTTTGACCTTTGCTTGTAGCAATTAACTTTTGTTTTGTAATTTTTATTAAATTTTCCTGACATAGCGTATTTAGTTTGTCGCCATATATTGCGTTAAAACTTTTACCTAAGTAATCATCAAATAATTTAAGATTTATACCATTTTTTATTCTTAGGCCAAAAATTAGTAATTCTTCAAGCATTGCTTCTTTACTAAGCTTTGTTTGCTTTTGTATAGAGTTGTTAAGTTCTAGGCTATGTTTTAACCATTTTTCTGGCTGATGATAAGTTAAGAAAGAATGTTTTATCCGATCAATCGTAATTCTTGAATGAGCACCAGCTCCTATACCTATATAATCTCCATATTGCCAATAATTAAGATTATGCTGAGATTCAAATTTATCTTTAGCATAGTTAGAAATTTCATATTTTTTTAAGCTATATTTTGCACATTTTTCTTCAGTTAAGTCATATAGTTTAATTTGCTCTGCTTCTGCTGGCAGAGTAAACTCTCCTAAACTATGTTGTTTATAGAATTTTGTGCCTTTTTCTATGGTTAATTGATATAAGGAAAGATGCTTAGGTGATAGAGCAAGTGCAAAATCTAATTCTTTAGCCCATGCATCCATTGTTTGCCCAGGTCTTGCGTAGATTAAATCAAAAGAAAAATTAGTAAAATTGTCTTTTGCTAGCAAAATAGCTTTGATTGCTTCCTCTTTACAATGTTCTCGCCCTAAAAATTTCAGATCATTGTTATTCAAGGCTTGAATGCCGAGAGAGAGTCTATTTATACCAGCTTCTTTTAGAGCTTTAAATTTTTGCGCCTCACTAGATGTTGGGTTAGCTTCTAAGCTAATTTCAATATTTTCTTTAACTTCAAAATATTTAGAAATATTATTTAAAATAGATTCAACTAAAGCTATTGGCATTAAGCTAGGCGTACCACCACCAAAAAAAATAGAAGTTATTTTTCTTGGGCCTATTAAATTTGCATAAAATTTTAATTCATTTTCATAGGCTTTTTGCCATTGGGATATATTGCTAAAATTCATTACATGCGAATTAAAATCACAATATGGGCATTTTGCCTTGCAAATAGGAAAGTGAATATAAAGGGAGCTATTATTCATTATCTGAAAGTTCTGCAGCACAACAAGTGTTGTAAGCGGTTCTTTTAAGGTCTATAATATTGTGTTTTGCTACTGCAGACACTAATAAAACTTCCTTGTTTAATTTTTGTGCTAATTCTTTTTGTTTTATAATTGCTTCTTCATCTGTAATTAAATCTGTTTTATTTAAAGCTATTATCTCCTGCTTATTAGCTAATATTTCACTATATTCTTGAAGCTCTTTTCTTATAATTTTATATGAGCTGTATAGATCGTCACTAGTGATGTCAATTAAGTGTAATAAAGATTTGCATCTTTCTATATGTTTTAAAAATTTATGACCTAAGCCTGTTCCTTCGCTTGCACCTTCTATTAAACCTGGTATGTCCGCCATAACAAATTCATTTTCATCAATGAAAACTACTCCTAACTCAGGTTTTAAGGTTGTAAATGGATAATCAGCAATTTTAGGCTTTGCTCTAGATAAGCTTGATAATAAGGTTGATTTACCAGCATTTGGAAAGCCAATAATACCAAGGTCAGAAATAATTTTTAATTGCAGAAATATATTTAATTCTTCGCCACTATCTCCTGGCTTAGTAAATCTAGGTGATTGATTTTTAGAACTTTTAAAGGCTGCATTACCAGCTCCACCTTTACCACCATCCAAAAATAATAATTCTTGTCCATTATGGTCTAAGTCAGCAATAATGTTGCCAGATTCACTTAATAATTGTGTGCCCACTGGAACTATTAATGTTAAATCCTCACCATTTTTGCCAAAGCGATTTTTTCCTTTACCAGGTTCGCCATTTTTAGCTTTGAAATGTTTTTTAAAACGATAGTCAATTAAGGTGTTTATCGAGTTGGTAGCTTTGAAAATGATATGGCCACCTCGACCTCCATTGCCGCCATCTGGTCCGCCTAAAGGAATGTGAGCTTCTCTTCTAAAGCTAAGACAACCATTGCCTCCATTACCACTTTTTATCCATATTTTTGCTTCGTCAATAAATTGCATACTCAACCTTAAAACTTAGAGAATATAACTATTATCAAACTAATAACAATCAATTAAATTATAGATTTATATAGTTTGATTCTTATCTTGATTTTAATGAAAACTAAGTTACAAAAATTGTAAATATAATATATGTTATGAAAGTAATAATTTGTGGTGCCGGTCAAGTAGGCACAAGTATAGCAAAACAATTAACCCTTGAAGATAATGATGTGACGGTTATTGACCAGTCACAAAAATTAATTGAAAAAATTAATAATAGTTTAGATGTAACCGCTCTGGTTGGCTATGCATCTCATCCTGATATACTGGAAGAAGCTGGAGCAGAGGATGCAGATATGATTGTTGCAGTAACCCAATCGGATGAAATTAATATGGTGGCATGTCAGGTTGCTCACTCAATTTTTAAGATTAAGAAGAAAATAGCTAGAATTAGAAGTCAGAGCTATTTTACTAAAGGAATAGAAAAAATGTTTTCACCAGATGACATGCCAATAGATGTAATAATATCGCCAGAGGTAGAAGTTGCCAGAGCCATTTTTGATCGCCTACATATACCTGGTTCCATTGAATCCATATCATTTGCAGATAATAAAGCTAAATTAATTTCAGTTAAAATATTAGATAAAACTATTGTTATTAACAAAACTATAGATGAAGCAAATCAAATTTTAGGCGATTTAAAAGCACAAATTATAGCCTTTAATCGAGAACAAGATTTATATGACAAAAGTAGTAAATTAGAGATATGCTCTAGTGATGAGGTATATTTGTTATGTGACAATGATGATTTAAAAGAGCTAATGGGCATCTTAGGACATGAAGAAAAAGAAGCGAGTAAAATTAGAATTGTAGGAGGCGGTAGAGTAGGTTCTTATTTAGCGCAAAAATTGGAGGAAGAAAACAACACAAATAATGTTAAGCTGATTGAAAGAGATACTGTTTGTGCTAATAAAATAGCTGAAAAATTTGAACACACCTTAGTTGTAAATGGCGATGCTCTAGATCAAGAAATTTTAAGAGAAGTAAATATTTCTTCAAGTGATGCTATAATAGCAGTTTCAAATGATGATGAAGTAAATATTTTATCTGCTTTACTTGCAAAGAAGTTTGGTTGTAAAAAAGCTGTTTCTTTAGTTAATAGTGTATCTTTTGCACCATTATTTTCATCTCTTGGAATTGATGTGATAGTTAACCCTAGGGAAATAACAATATCATCCATATTAAGATATATTAGAAATTTTAAAGTTAGAAATGCTCATTCAATTTGTGAATCTCAAGCAGAAATTATTGAAACTGATGCGTTTGAATCATCATATTCTATAGGTAAAACTATAAAAGATTTAAGCTTGCCAAATGGGCTATACATATCAATGATTATGAGAGATGGCGAGTTGATTATTCCTTGTGATAAAACCGAAATAGTTGCTAATGATCGTTTAATTATTATGAGTAGAATGGAAAGATTAAAGCAAGCTGAGAAAATATTTTCAGATAAATTTAAATATTTTTAGCTTATATAATCTCATAATTAGCATCATTTTTAAATATTGCTCGTAGCAGTTTATTATTTAGCTCATGACCTGCTTTATTACCTATATATTTACCAATTATAGGCATTTTACATAAGTATAAGTCACCAATTACATCTAAGATTTTATGTCTAGCAAATTCATTTTTAAATCTTAAACCATCAGGATTTAATATTTTATCTTTACCTACAACTATTGCATTATCTAAGCTTCCACCTAAGGCTAAACCATTTTGTCTTAAATAAGCAACTTCTTCTTCTAAGCCAAATGTTCTAGCTCTAGATATTTCAGCTTTATAATCATGTTTGTTATTAATGAAAGAGTGATTTTGTTTACCAATTACGCTATTGTCAAATTCTATAGAAAAATCAACGCTAAAGTTATCATCAGGTTCAAGGGAACAAAATTTATTATCTAATTCTACAGTTACTTTTTCTTTTATTTTAAGAAATTTCCTTTTGGATTCTTGTTTTTTTGTGCCAGCTGAATTAATAAAAAAAATAAAAGGTTCACTGCTACCATCAAATATTGGTATTTCAACATTATCAACTTCAACAATTAAATTATCAATATTGCAAGACCACAAAGCGGACATTAAGTGTTCTATTGTTGCAATCTCGGCCCCATCTTCATTTTTAAGATTTGTACCTAAATTAGTTTTGTGAACATATTTGAAATCTGCTTTAATTATATTGTTTTTATCTGTTATATCTGTTCTTACAAAGCTGATACCTTTATTTTCTTGTTCTGGTTTGAAAGTTAGATTTACAGTTTCTCCAGTATGTACTCCTATACCTGTACAGCTAATTTCTGTGGCGATTGTTTGTTGGTAACTATTTTGCATAATTAAATTTTTAGTAAAAGTAACATATTTTAATGATTTGGCAAGATTATCTACAGAGGTTCTGTATTTAAGTGTTTTTCTAAAAACTGATTAGCAAAATTATTGTAATTATCATTTTGAATTTCAGTTCTAATTTGTTGCATTAAATCTTGATAATAATGTATGTTATGATTGGTAAGTAAAGTAGAGGCCAAAATTTCTCCTGATTTAAATAAATGATTTAAATAAGCTCTGGAGTAATTTTTACAAGTGTAACATGAACATTTTTCATCTAAAGGTCTAGGGTCATCTTGATATTTGCTTTTTTTGATATTTATGCGACCACCTCTGACAAAGGCTTGACCATTACGGCCTGATCTTGTTGGTATAACGCAGTCAAACATGTCTATACCTTCTCTAACTGCTGCAACTAAATCAACAGGTTTTCCTACGCCCATTAAATAATGAGGCTTTTCTTCTGGTAAATAAGGCACGGTAAATTTAAGGGTATTTACCATTAACTCATGTCCTTCCCCAACAGCTAAGCCACCAATTGCATAACCATCAAAACCAATTTTAGTAAGTTCTTCTGCAGAAGTTTTGCGTAAATTCTCATAAATACTGCCTTGAACTATGCCAAATAAACCATAACCTTCTCTATTAATGAAAGCTTTTTTTGATCTTTCAGCCCAGCGCAAAGAGAGTTTCATTGAGTTATTTGCTTTAGCTTCTGTAATTGGAAATGAAGGACACTCGTCAAAAATCATGGTAATATCAGAGCCCAGCAAATGCTGAATTTCCATAGATCTTTCTGCTGTAAGCAAATGAGAGCTACCATCTATATGTGATTTAAATCTTACACCTTCTTCTGTGATTTTACGAAGTGCCGCTAAAGACATTACTTGAAAGCCACCCGAATCTGTCAAAATAGGTTTAGACCAATTCATAAATTTATGTAAGCCACCTAATTTATGAATTCTTTCAGCAGTAGGTCGTAACATTAAGTGATAAGTATTACCCAAAATTATATCTGCGCCACAATTTTTCACTAATTCAGGTGTCATTGCTTTAACTGTAGCAGCTGTCCCAACAGGCATAAAAGCTGGAGTTCTGATGTCCCCATGTGCCGTTTGTAATAGGCCGGTGCGAGACTTGTCTGACTTTGAAAAGATTTTAAAATTTAACATTTTTAAAGAGAATTTTTTGCTATATAATCAGTAATTTGACTTGTATTCTTGTCGAAAATTTCAAACTTTTCCTTTTCTTTTAAAGGCTTTGCAAGTGTGTCAGGCAAGTAGGGTAAGTTTAATTTAGCCTTTTTAAGCGCTAATGGAAATTTTCCAGGGTGAGCTGTCGCTAAGGTGATTATAGGTCCGTTTATAATATGCTCATATTCTAATGCTGATTTTACTCCAGCTGCTGTATGAGGATCTAAAATCTCATCTGAATTAGTGGAAATAGATTTCATTATTTTAACAATATCTTTATCCGTGCTTTTAGATGCTAAAAATATAGCTTTAATTTTGTCTAAAACTTCAGAGGTAACAGAAATTTCTCCTTTTTCTTTAAAGGAACACATAAGTTCACTAAGTTTTTTAGAATTATTATCATGCATGTCAAATAATAATCTTTCAAAGTTACTAGAAATTTGTATATCCATACTAGGGCTTAAGCTTTCAACTAATTTCTTACGCTTATATGAATTTTGATTGATGAATCTACTTAAGATATCGTTTTTATTAGTAGCAATTATTAGCTTTTCTATTGGTAAGCCCATTTTTCTTGCAACATAGCCTGCAAAAATATCACCAAAATTACCAGTAGGAACTGAATAGCTAATTTTGTTATTTGGTGCACCTAGAGCTAGTGCTGAATAAAAATAATAAACTATTTGCCCCATAATTCTAACCCAATTGATAGAATTAACAGCAATCAAGCGTTTCTTATTTGCAATAAATTCTTGATTACAAAACACATGTTTTACAATATTTTGCGCATCATCAAAATCACCTTTAATAGCAATGTTAAATACATTTTTATCCTTCACTGTGGTCATTTGCTTACGCTGAACTTCTGAGGTTCGATTGTGTGGGTGAAGTATGTATATGTCTGCTCTTTTGCAATTTTTACAGCCATGTATCGCAGCAGAGCCAGTATCTCCTGAGGTTGCACCTAAAATAATGGCTTTCTCACTATTTTCTTTTAAAAAATAAGCAAGCATATGACCAATTAGTTGTAAGGCAAAATCTTTAAAAGCATTAGTAGGACCATGAAACAACTCTAAGATATAGTGTTTTTTAGAGAGTTGTTTTAACGGAGCAACCGCAGCGTGTGTAAATACTGAGTCCTGATATGATTTTTCAATTATTTCTTTTAATTTTTCAGCTGGAATCTCTTTACCTATAAAAGGTAAGAAAATCTCATAGCATAATTCTTGATAATTTAAATTTTTCAAAGAAGATATTTTTGAGCTGGAAAATACTGGATATTCTTCTGGAACATAAAGTCCTCCATCAGATGCAAGCCCTGTAAGAAAAGTTTCTTTAAAATTCAAAATGGGTGCATTACCCCTAGTGCTTATATATTTCATGCGCTTTTTTATTTTATATATGAAATATTTAGGCTAAAAGTAAAGTAAATTAAAAGTTAGTTTTCCAATTAAGTGAGGCTTGATTAAAATCAACATTCCTGGTTACGCGTAATTTGATTCTTAAGTTTTGTTCTGATTTGTATTTTGATATAAACATGCCAATAATTTCATATATTTCTTCATTTTGTTGGTAAATATTATCGGTAGTAAAATATTTATAGTTTGCATTGCTACTTTTACTTTTGATAAAATCAAAATTTTGTTTTGGAAATACTAAGTTAATTGCTTTTTTAGATAATTTGATATTATCACTCTGATTTTTTGCTTGCTCATTGGCCGCAATATCTAGAGTTGATATACTAATTAGTAATATTGTAATAATAAAATTCTTATACATATCATTTATCTCCAAGCTCTATGCTATAACTATATTATAACATATTTTTGCCTTTTTTTCAAGAAAACTAAGTTTTATAATAAGTTTTATTATGTAATTAAGTTTGTTCTTAGTTGTTATCTTTTGGTTAAAAAAGGTAAAAATAATTGACAGAACCATATTATTAACTTAATATCCCATTAATAACCATGCAAACCCATAAAATTCTGATTATGTTGTTTTTATCTACTTTTACTAACAAAATTGACAAAAAGGGCAGGGTTTCAGTGCCGGCAAATTTTAGAAATGTAATCAGAAAGCAAGATTTTCAGGGCGTTATTATTTATGCTTCATTTGTTAATGACTGCATTGAGGCGTGTGGTATGGAGAGAATTTCTGAACTTAGTGCTAATATAGATAATTTAGATCCTTACTCAGAGGAAAGAGATGCTTTTGCCACAGCTATATTAGGTGGTAGTTATCAATTGTCTTTTGATTCTGATGGAAGAGTTCTTTTGCCTGAGAATCTTATTTCTAAAGCAAGACTAGATAATAAAGCGGTTTTTATTGGTAAAGGAAAAACTTTTGAAATTTGGAACCCAGAAATATTTTCTACATATATGCAAAAAGCGCAAGATACTGCATTTGCAAATAGAAAATTATTAAAATTTAATAAAAATGATAAATAATATGGAAAATAAAAATAGAAAAAACATAAATATTTTAAAACCTAACTTTAAGCAATTAGCAAAGGGTAGTTATGAAGTTAGGGTTATAAATATTGGTAAGTGTCAGATTTATTTAGCAACTAAAAATAAAATTGTTAAAGATGCAGCAAAATTATCATAAATCAGTATTGCTAAATGAGATTTTAATTGGTTTAAATGCTAGTAAAGAAGGTTTGTATGTGGATGCAACTTTTGGCGCTGGTGGTTATAGTGAAGCTATATTAAAAGCAAATGATAAAAATCAAGTTATTGCGTTTGATAGAGATAAAAATGTAGCAAGGTTTGCTCTAAACTTACAAAAGGAATTTCCACAAAAACTATCGTTTATAAATCAAAGATTTTCGCAAATATCAGCATCTCTAGCTGCACAGAATATAGATAAAATAGATGGCATTGTTTTAGATTTAGGAGTGTCTTCTATGCAATTAGATGAAGGTGAAAGGGGTTTTTCTTTTAACAAGGATGCAGCATTGAATATGCAAATGGGTTTAAATAATGTTTCAGCATATAATATTGTAAATGAAACAGCAGAAGAAGATTTAGCTAATATAATATTTCAATATGGTGAAGAAAGAGAGTCAAGAAAGATTGCAAGAAGAATATGTCGAGCAAGAGAGAAATCTAGTATAGAAACAACATTGCAATTAGCTGAAATAGTAGAGCAGGCTAAAAGTTTTAAAAGAAATAGAAAAA
>JABIRX010000016.1 GCA_018667735.1 Alphaproteobacteria bacterium
AACAGTATCAGAATCTGTATCAGTTGTAGAATCAGAATCACCACCATCGGTCACAGAATCACTATCAGTAACGGTATCTGTATCTGTAACAGTATCAGAATCTGTATCAGTTGTAGAATCAGAATCACCACCATCGGTCACAGAATCACTATCAGTAACGGTATCTGTATCTGTAACAGTATCAGAATCAGAATCTGTATCAGTTGTAGAATCAGAATCACCACCATCGGTCACAGAATCAGAGCTGGAATCATCGGTAATAATATTATCAACGGGATTATTTGTACTCGTGTCCGAGCGAGCACCAGCACCCCCGCCACCAGAACATGAAAATAGGCACAAAATACCTATATAAAATAAAATGAATTTATACACTTACTCAACTCCTCAATTAAGTAGGCGTAATATTAGCAATTTAATTTATTTTCACAAGCTTTATTTGATTAAAAATCATATTCTATTTAAAACTAGAAAATAATATCTAGTTAATATATTATTAGGTTAATTAATAGAACTATGAAAGCAATATATCCTGGCACATTTGATCCAATCACAATAGGTCATCTCGACATTATCAAGAGAGCTGCGCAAATTTTTGATAACTTAACAATAGCAATAGCTAAAAACCCTAGCAAGAAACCATTATTCAGTCAAAAAGAGCGAGAAGAATTGGTAATAAAGTCAATTAAAGAACATAATAATATAAATCACAAAAATATTAATGTAGTAAAGTTCTCAGGATTATTAGTAGATTTTGCAGCAAAAAGTGAAATTTCTGTTTTAATTAGAGGCTTAAGAGCAATTTCAGACTTTGAATATGAATTTCAAATGTCTTGCATGAATAGTAAATTAAATTCAGAAATACAAACTATATTCTTACCAGCATCTGATCAGGTGCAATTCATATCATCCAGATTTGTCAAGCAAATAGCCTCGCTAGGTGGAGATGTGGCACATTTAGTAAGTGAATCTGTTTATCAGGAGATTTATAAGAAACTTAAATAATATTAAAAATCTTTGCTACTATATAACATTAAGCCAAAAGAAGATTTTCTAACATTTGAGCTATCTTTTTCATACTTTCTACCGAGAGTTAAAACTAAATTGTCATTTATGTCATAACCAACAGATAATTCATTTTGATTAGCATTAGATAAACCAGTTACATCAACATCTTTTGTTAATCTATTTAAATTCAAAGACCAATTTTGATATTTGAATGATGTAATTAAAGTTAAATATTCGTAATTTGCTGCAACTATATTATCAGAAAACTCTGGGCCAAAACGATCATTTGTTGAGTTGAAATTTTGGATATTACTATATTCTGCAAAAGTAAAAATATTTAGAGAAGAAAAATTATTTTTATTCCCAATGGAAAAAGAATAGCCAGATTCATCTGAAATATTAGCAAGCGTGTTACCAGCATCTATATTTCTATATGATATATTATAAAAAAATTCTGGAATATTATATATATCTTTGCCGCTCAAAGACAGTGTATATGATGACAAACTATCTGTATTACCCGCTTTACCAGCATCTCCAAGAGTTAAATCTCTTCTAGTGATTGTAGATTCACTTAAGTCCGTATCATCATTATAAAAACTATTTATAGAAATAAGATGTTTACCATAATTATCTAAGTTGATTTTAGCACTTAAACCAACACCTAATTTATTTTGTAATCTATATTCATCAGCATAATCAGAGCCCCAAATTGCAGAATTTAATTTTTCATCATGACCTAAAGCATAATTAGGCTCAAATTTACCAATTAAGAAGAACAAATCATCTTGCTCAAATTTATAATAAAGCTTATTCAAAACTAAGCCCTCATCTTCAAAAAAAATATTTTGTTTATCCTCATTAGGGCTTTTAAGGTTTAAAAAACTCCATTTATTAATGAAGGAGCTTCTATTTGTTAAATTTAGTTTAAACTCTGGTGAATATTCTAAAAAATAGTTAGAATATTTCATAGAATTATCAATAGTAGAGTTATCTGAATCCTTGTAAGATATATCCTTATTTAGTTGAAGTTTTAACCAATAATCACCCTCTAAATTAGGATAATTATCAGCACTAGCTTGACTGTAAGCAATAAAATTAATTAAAGCTAAAACTAAATAACATCTTGTTTTATTCATAATAGTAATAAAGCTGGATTTTCTATGTAATGTTTAAACGAACTAAGTAACTCTGCACCTACTGCGCCATCTACTACCCTGTGATCACATGATAATGAGACTGTCATTGCATCAATTGCTTTAAATTGATCATTCTCAACAACAACTTTCTTTTCTCCCGTTCCCACCGCTAAAATTGCACTTTGTGGCGGGTTAACTATAGCATTAAATTGTTTAATTCCAAACATGCCTAAATTAGATATACTAAAGCCTCCTCCTTGAAATTCCTCGGGTTTCAAAGTACCCGATTTAGCCTTAAATACTAATTTTTTCATTTCAGCAGAAATAGCTATAATAGATTTTTGCTCAGCATTATGAATAATAGGCGTAATTAAACCATCATCTATTGCAACAGCAACCGATATATCTACATTATTATATTGTAAAGTGGCTTCTTCCGTCCATGAAGCATTAGCAGCTGGAACCTTTTTTAAAGCCATGGCAGATGCTTTAATAATAATATCATTTACACTTATACGATATGCAGCTTTACCAGACTCATCTTTTGGTGCAGCAGAGTTTAACTGAGCGCGTAATTTTAATAAGTCGCTTATATTACAATCCAATGTTAAATAAAAATGCGGAATATTTTGCTTAGCATGTAACAATCTTGCTGCTATTACTTGTCTAATATTGTTATTTGGAATTACTTTATATTCCTCTTCATTACGGCTTATAATATTAGAAGATACAGGCTGACTTAAAAAATTCATTACGTCCTCTTTAACCACCCTGCCCTTTGGACCAGTGCCATTAACACTAGCTAAAGAAAGATTATTTTGTTCTGCAATTTTTCTGGCTACAGGGGATGAAAATGAGTTATTATTATCATTAACTCTTTTAATTACTGTAAGCTGATCATTAGCTGCAGAGTTTTTTACTAAACTTGGCTTTGTTTTTACACTTTCTGTAGGTGTAACAATTGTCTTTGTTTCTAATTGTGGCTTCTCTAACTCTTGTTTAGCTTCGTCTTTTACTTGCCCAGTCTCATTTTTCTTAGGCTTATAATCAGCAAGACTAGCTTCGCTCTCATCTTCTTCTAGTAATAATGCGATGACTTCGTTAACTAAAACATTTTTACTTCCTTCAGCTACAAGAATCTTGCCTATTTTCCCTTCATCTACAGCTTCCACTTCCATTGTTGCTTTATCTGTTTCAATTTCAGCTATAACCTCTCCTGCGGAAACTTCATCTCCTTCTTTTTTTAACCATTTCGCTAGATTACCATCTTTCATAGTAGGTGATAAAGCGGGCATTAAAATTTCAATTGGCATAATTTACCTATGTTATAATTATTTTTTGTTACAAATTTGCATTGCAGCGTAAAAAATGTCATCACTTGATGGCAAGGCTAATTTTTCTAAATTAGCCGCATAAGGTAATGGCACATCTTTGGCACATATCTTCTTCGGCTCAGCATCTAAATAGTCAAAAGCTGACTCACAAACTATACTACATATCTCAGAGCCAATTCCACTAACACCCCAGCCTTCTTCTACTGTAATTATACGATTTGTTTTTTTAACTGAGTTTATAATAGTCTCTTTATCTAACGGTCTTATAGTTCTTAAATCTATCACTTCTGCACTAATACCATTTTTTTCCAATCTGTCAGCAGCTTCTAAAGCTCTTTCAACTGAAATAGAAAAAGCTGTTATAGTAACATCAGATCCTTTTTTAATTATACGAGCTTTACCTATCTCTATATTTTCGATTTCATCTTTATTTAACTCAAACTCGTAACCATAAGTAATTTCATTTTCAAGAAAAATTACTGGGTTGGGAGATTTTATGGCCTTTTTAAGCAAGGCTTTACTATCAGTTGCGTCATAAGGAGCTATTACCTCTAAACCTGGTATATGGTTATACCAAGCAGCGTAACATTGTGAATGCTGCGCACCAACTCTAGCTGCAGCACCATTTGGCCCTCTAAATACGATTGGACATTTAACTTGCCCTCCTGACATATAATGAGTTTTAGCTGCAGAGTTAATTATTTGGTCAATTGCCTGCATTGCAAAATTAAAAGTCATAAATTCAACAATTGGTTTTAAACCAGCCATCGCACTACCAATTGCTATACCTGCAAAACCATGCTCTGTGATCGGAGTATCAATCACACGATCAGAGCCAAACTCATCCAGTAAACCCTGACTTACTTTATAAGCGCCTTGATATTCTGCAACCTCTTCTCCCATTAAGTAAACATTTTTATCTAGCCTCATTTCTTCGGCCATTGCGTCTCTTAGGGCTTCTCTAACTGTTATTTTAGTCATATTATTTATTATTATATATATCTGTCCATAATTCAGAAGCTAAAGGTTCTTTGCTATTTTTAGCAAATTCAATAGCTTCCTCAATAATTAATTTTATTTTTTTATCATGCTCTTTAAGCGTCTTTTCATCAACTAATTTGCGTTCAATACCCCAATTTTTGAAATTAGCAATTGGATCATCATTAGTCTTATAATCATCCACTTCTTCTTTTTTACGATATTTAGCAGGATCTGACATTGAATGACCCCTGTAGCGATATGTTTCCATTACAAGTAATTCAGGACCATTTCCAGCTCTAACAGAATTAGCAGCAGTTAGCATTGCATCTTTAACTGCAAAGAAATCTTGTCCATTTACCTTAGTGCCTTTGATGCCAAAAGGTTTTCCTCTTTCTTCAAACTTAGCTGTTGCAGTAGATCTTTGCACACTGGTACCCATACCATATTTGTTGTTCTCAATTACAAATATAACTGGTAAATTCCATAATTTCGCCATATTAAAAGACTCATATACTTGCCCTTGATTTGCAGCTCCATCACCAAAAAATGTCACAGCAATTCTGTTTTCTTTTCTATATTTGAAAGCAAAACCAACACCCGCACCAATTGGAACTTGAGCGCCAACTATACCATGTCCACCATAAAAGTTTTTTTCTGTGTCAAATAAATGCATAGAACCTCCTTTACCTCTAGAAACACCTGTTTCCTTTCCAAAAAGCTCTGCCATTATATATTTTGGGTCCGTACCACAGGCTAAAATATGCGCGTGGTCTCTGTAGCTTGTAACCATTGCGTCATCGTCATTTAAAGCTGCTTTAATTCCCATAACCACTGCTTCTTGCCCTATATATAAATGGCAAAAACCACCTATAAGACCCATTCCATATGCTTGTCCCGCTTTTTCTTCAAATCGTCTAATTAGCACCATGTCATGGTAATATTTTAAGAAATCTTCCTTGGTTAAATTGTTTTTAGCTTTTTCTGTAGTAGCTTTGCTAGAAGAGTTTTGCACCATATTAAACTAATAATATTATATTTATAAGCTAGGCATTAAACCATGAGAAATTAATAATATCAAGATCTTTGATAGTGCTAGAAAAAATCTCTGTATTTATATTATAAATAAGTATAAATATATGGTAGTAAAAGAATATATACCATCAATTCAATGAAAGACATTAATCCTGAAATTTTATTCAGCAACACTGGTGAGCAAGAAAAACAAAATACAGAGCCGCACAACACTGATGCAGAGCAACTTATATTAGGATATCTTCTCTCCAATAACGAAGCGTATAGTCAAGTTGGTGATTTCTTAAGAGATGAGCATTTTTTTGAGCCAGTTCACCAAAAAATTTATAAAACTGTAAATGATTTTTTTAACAAAGGTTTAATCGCAACACCTATTACTTTGAAAGGTTATTTTGAGAATGAGGAACAATTACAAGAATTTGGCGGCAACAAATATCTAAATGACTTAGCTGCACTATCTGCCAGCCCTATAAATATTAAGGAATATGCAAAATTAATTTTTGATCTTTATTTAAAAAGAAAATTAAAATCGATTGGAAATGCTGTGGTAACAGAAATCGCAGATCAAACCAAGCTAAACCCTTCGAGCGCAATCATTGAACAAACTGAGCAAAAATTATTTTCCTTGGCCTCAGAAGGTAATTTAGAAGGAGATTTTAAAAAGTTAAATGTTTCATTGAGTAACGCATTAGAAACCGTACAAAATTCTATAGATTCAAATGGCTTTTGTGGCATTCCAACAAACCTACTAGATTTAGATAAGTTACTTGGAGGTATCCAAGACTCTGACTTACTTATCTTAGCTGGTCGACCTTCTATGGGTAAAACAGCTCTTGCAATTAATATCGCTTTAAATTCATGTGAGCATTTTAATGATAAAGAAGATAAAAAATCAGTTGGTTTTTTCTCACTTGAAATGTCCTCTGAGCAATTAGCAAGTAGAATGATAGCGATGAAGTCCGGCATAAATGCTAAAAAATTCCGTAGTGGTAATTTTACAAAAGAAGATTTTGAACTTGTTATTAAAGCCAATAAAGCTTTACACAACTTGAATTTCTTTATAGATGATACACCAGCTTTATCAATCTCTGCCATAAGAACAAGAGCTAGAAGACTTAAAAGACAAAATAATTTAGGGCTCTTAGTAATTGATTATTTACAGTTAGTCAGAGCTACAGGTAGTGAGAACCGAGTACAAGAAATCTCAGAAATAACGCAAGGTTTAAAAGCTATTGCCAAGGAATTAAATATACCAGTAATGGCGCTTTCACAACTATCTAGAGCCGTGGAGCAAAGAGATGATAAAAGACCTCAATTATCTGACCTGCGTGAATCTGGAAGTATTGAGCAAGATTCTGATGTGGTAATGTTCATTTTTAGAGAACAATATTACATTGAAAGATTAAAACCTAGTGAGGATAACCCTACTAAATTTAGCGAGTGGCAGCAAAAAATGAGTCATGTTTCGAATAAAGCTGAAGTTATGATAGCTAAACAAAGACATGGACCAATTGGTAATGTGTCGATTCATTTTGACCCTAGTACGACAAAATTTGACAACTTAGCTAATGAGGTAATTTAATGTATTTAAATTCTTTTTTTGATGCTACCTTATATGTTAATTTACAGGCTGTTCAAAAGAATTATTTAACATTACAGCAAAAATCCTTTCCGGCTAAATGTGCAGCTACGATAAAAGCTAATGCTTATGGTTTAGGTGTCAATAGCATTTTAAATAGCTTATATGAAGTTGGCTGTAGAGATTTCTTTACTGCAACATTAGGTGAAGCAATTTATTTGCGTAAAATCAAAGAAGATATTAATATTTATATTTTTCATGGCCTAAAAGAAAATGAATGTGATGAGTTTTTTAAGCATAATTTAACCCCTATATTAAACTCTATTGACGAAATAAAAATTTGGCAAAATTACGCTAAAAAGAAGCGTCTTATACTTTCTGCAAACATACATTTTGATACTGGCATAAATCGCTTAGGTCTTAATTTTGAAGATCTAAAATTATTTAAAAGCAATAAAATAAAATATGATCAAATCAAAATAGAATATATTATGAGTCACCTTGCTTGTTCTAATGAGCATGACAATCCAAGAAACCAGCTTCAACTTGAACAAGTCTTAGAATTAAAAGAAGTTTTTCCAAAACAAAAATTCAATCTGGCAAATTCTTCAGCTATATTTTTAGATAAAAAATATCATTTCGATATGGTAAGACCTGGGGCAGCCTTATTTGGCATTAATCCTACTCCATATCTTAAGGAAAATCCAATGGATCAAGTGGTTACTCTAACTACTAAAGTTATTCATATTAGAGAGGTTAAGCAAAATGGTATGGTAGGATATGGTAATATTTGCCCTATAAAAAAAGGGATGAGACTTGCTACCATCCCAATTGGTTATGCTGATGGTTATTTACGCTCATTAACTAATCGTGGTTATTGTTATTTAAAAGGTAATATCATTCCAACTTTAGGCAAAATCTCCATGGATATGACAATTATTGATATTAGTAATTTTAACAAGAATGAGATAAAAATAGGTGATGAAGTAGAAATTATTGGCAAAAATATAGATTTATCAGAATTAGCCAAACAAGCAGGAACCATTTCTTATGAAATTTTAACTTCTTTTAGTGGTAGGTTTAAAAAAGTTTATGTTGCTTATCAAGGTTAGATCTTAACCTTCAGCAAATATAAGAAATATAATATTTAGTTAACCCCACTAAATTAAATTTTATATAAATAATTTGCAAAATCTTCTTAATGAAATTTCTTATAAAATAATCATTACCTTATTTAGCAAAAAAAGATCACTAGATTTAATTATTTCTCTGGTGTAATTGAGTAATATTCTTAAATTTAACCAGTCTCCAGATAAAATACTATTTATTTCATTACTACCGCACTCCCTTAAATCTGTAATTACCTAATTTTGATCTTACTTCATATAGCTAGTAATAAATTCAATTGCTTACCTTCTTTTGAATTTATTGTTTAAATAAAATTTCTCTTTGGTTAGAGATAGAGATTATGATAATTATGCTCTTCATTCATTTTGCAACACTTTAATCCTTATAAATAGTAGCTTCTTTTATTTGAATTACTTTGCTTGAGTATTCCCTTATGGTGATTAATGGTTAAAGACTAAGCGCTCTAGAAGCTGGTCTTACTGCAGAAAATTATAATCAAAGAAATATTGCCAATATAGCTGTTCTAGTTAATGATCAACTACTGCCTTATCTGATAGATCATTAATATTTTGTAATATGAAAAATCTAACCCAAAACTAACTTGTATAGTGGCTGATGCATCTTTACTAAAGTTACTATCACTATGCGCAGCTTCACTTTTTTACTAAAACATGCCGCAAAATCTATTTGGATAAAAATATAACCTTATATTTTAGGCTTAGTTAAAAGTTTAACCTAGATTTGATCTAAATTATCTTAATAATGATCGTTTTTAAATGGCTTAATAGAAAAATATATTATTGCTTGCATAATTTTAACCAGAAAAGAATTTTATTATAAATTATTCAATATTAAACTAACTCTAAAACCAAGCAGCTTTAGTCAAGTTAACTGTGTAATCTGTTTACATAACCATAATAAAAAATAAGCAGCTTATATTTCTGCTAACATATTAGATTTCAAAATTAGATAATCGACAAATTTCGCTTTTAAGTCATTATATAAAACATTTAGATCATGTGAATCTTTAGCAATGATAAAACAAGTTGGCCCTGTACCAGTTAAACGAATAAAATATTTATCTTGGTTAATATAATTATAGATGTTTGCTAATTTTTGATCTTTTTCTAAAGCTATATCAGTTAAATCATTTTTAGTATTAGCTAAAAATTCTAATAATGCTTTTTTATTTTCAAATTTAGTTGGATAAATTTTCATTTTATTACTAAAACTTTGTTTTGAAAAAGCTGCAAAAACATCCTTGGTCTTAATTTGAGTTTTAGGATTAATAATTAACAAAGGAATTTTAGGGTAAGTTGTTTTATCATTTAATATCTCGCCTATACCAGACACATATCTAGAATAATTAGTAAGAAAAAATGGAATATCAGCACCAAATTTAAGCGCAAAGTTAATTTTCTCTGAAAGTGAAACTTCAATTGAGAAATAATCATATAAAAAGTTTATTATACAAGCAGCATTAGAAGAGCCACCCCCCATACCTGCAGCCATTGGTACAGATTTGTGATGCGTGATATAGAACTTTTCTTTAATTTTATATAATGCTAAGAAATTTATTAAAACTTTATAAATTAAATTTTCTTTATTATTTAGCTCATAATTTGTGTTTATAATGTGATTTTCAGCACTAATAGATGCAATAGAAATTAAATCATAAAGCTCAATATATGAGAATAAACTATCTAAAATATGATAATTATCTTTTTGACCATTTATATGTAAATATAAATTAATCTTTGCATATGATTTTAGATTAATCATCTTCTTCTACTCGAGCATAAGTACCTTCAGCAGACTGATCTGGTGAACCTTCTGTATTGACTTGGTTTACATCAGATTCGCCACCTGGATCAATTCCGCCACCTGAATCAGGTGATGAACTATGTGCAGCTTGATCGTCATCAGCTTTTGAACCAAATCCATCACTTATCTCACCTTCACTGTCACCAGTTTTTGTACCCCCTGTACCTTCTTTTAGGTTTGGAAATTCAGCCTTAATTCTAGATTGAGCAAAATTGGAAGATAATGATGATTTTTCATCATTTTCAATAGCTCTATTAGTATCTTCTTCACTATAGCCCTTAGCACTCATGCTTTCACGAATCTTATCATGCAATTCATCTTTATTATTGAATTTGTCTCCACTATCTTTTATGCCACGCACAGTTTGCCTTAGATCTTGATTTGTAAATTTATTATCAAATAATTTATCTACTTTATCATCTAATTTCATACCAGCATCACCAGAAGTGTGTTTACTTAAATCTTTAGAAATAAATGAATCTCGCATTTTTCTTTCTTGCCCTTTTGTCATAACCCTCCTACCAGCTGATCTTCTTTGGGCGTTAGCAAGTGACACTTTAAAATCATCCATGGCTTTACGCATTTCACCCTTAGCTACTGTCAAAGGATTTAAACTTTTATTACCATATCTTTCATCTTTTGCTTTATCTCTAGCAAGAGCTTTTTTAACTTCCTGTTTAAATTTGCCACTTCTTTTTAATTTATCAATCTCTTTATTGTTCAAGCCTTTTGCTTTCAAATCTGCAGTTACCTTTTTTTCTGCTTTAGCAAATTTTGCTTGCTTAGTTTTATTTATGAGACCACCAGACCATTTATGAGCTGCTTTGCTCATAAATGAAGGTAACATCTTCTCCGCTCCTAAAGAAAGTCCCCTACCTGCAGTTCTTTTCCAAGTTCCTTTCGCTTTGTTTTTTGCAAATTCTTCACCAGTATATTGTACCGTATTGATTACGGAATTAGTTATCCTTGCTACGCCTTCCAATGATACACCATCTGAAATTTTATCTGCTATTTTAGGTATTTCATCAACAAAATATTGTATGATTAAAGCAGTTAAAAACAACAAGAATATTTGTGTCAAATCTATCTGTAAACTTGAAACACTATTGATTGTATTATTTGTTGAATTAAATTCGTAGATATCACCTATTACAAAATATTCAATAGAAAATATCACAAGATCTACTACAGTTTGCCAGCAAACATCATAATATAGCATTTCATACATAAAATGTGTAACCATAGTTAAAAAGATACCTACAAAAACAAATAACATCATAGGCTGGATAGCCGCGCCAATTAGAGCTTTTAACCAAGGCTCAAAATAATTTTCTCTAGTATATTTAAATAAAGAAAAAATTAGAAATATAGGTGCCATAGATAATAATATAGTCATAAGCATAGTTATTATTATAAAAATAACCGTTAATTTAATCATAGAAAATGTAAAAACCCAGAATGCATAATATAAAGCTAAAATTAGCAACCAACCAAATTGATGTGAAAATAATAACCCCCATATTTTATAAGCAATTGCCTCTGAAAAAAACATAAGAACTACATTATCGACATTTTCCAAAACGGAGCTATCAACATAAGAAAGACGTGTTGTCGAAATATAATCTTTATTTTCAATAGCATTACTAAATGCCTCTAAAACTATATTTGCTAAAACATAGCTACCATCCCAAAATAAAGTTACCACATATTTATCAAAAAATTCCCAACCTCCACTAGGATTTAATAAAGCAACAATAATGGCAAAACGAAATGTAAGGTGAAATACTGAATATATTGATAAATTTATAAAACCTAAAAAATAACCAAGAGCAGTAAACATAACAAAAAATAGCAAAGCTATTTGATATATATTATTATATATAGAAGAATCTATGTAAGCATTGTAAGATATTTTTACCAGATCTTCAGCAGGATCAGTAAAGGCTCTTGCTGCCGCTTCCAAAAAACCAGCCTCTTCTATTCTTGCTCCTTGCAAAAACAATAAATCCATAGGGTCTTCTGATATTGTTATTTGTCCATCAACTGGATTAGATATTTCTTTTCCATTAATTCCTCTTTGGATAGAACCAAACACATTATCTCCATAATAATCATCTATCACTTTCAAATATATTTTTATTGAGGACCAATTATCTGCACCTAAAAATGCCTTTATATTAGTTTCTAAATCTGCTAACTCCATTTCAAATAACCAAGCATCAAGATTACTGTCATATTTATAAAAACTAGGATGAATTAATGAATAACTCACCTCTTTTTCACTCCTATCCACAGCAAAGGAAACTTCTATACCCATACCATATGGAAACCAGCATATATTATGTTCTGATGTACCACCATCAGGGCATTCAATTGGCTCTTTTAATATATAGTTATTAGCTACTAAGTCAAAATCGTCTAATATACTACATACCTTATTTGGAGTGTTACATGTTCCGGCTCCAACATTAGCACTAGTAGACCAAGCACCTCTTATTTGTATTTTTAAATCATCCCCATTTAATACATATCCTGTATATGATGATTGTGTTACATGAATAATTTCATTAATCACTTCAATATTATCTCCATTTATTGGTATGGAGGATCCAGGCTGACCAAAATCTGCCGCATCAATACATCTAAAACTCATATCACATGAATTGATAAAAAATAATGATATTAATATGATTAAGTATTTCTTTAGCATTTATGACCTACGTAAGGATTGCTCTTGACTTTCAAGAGAACTTATTTTTTGCTCTAAACGTTGTTTTTCTGTTTGTCCCGCAGTAGTATTGGTGTCAATAGTATCTAATTTTAATCTTAATTGTCCTATTTCAAACTTCTTAGCATCTGCAAGCTGTCTTTTATAAGCGTCTCTCGCATCCGTTAATATTTTTTTATCTGGTGCTCCCAAAGAATCAGAAGCAGTCTTTAATTGCTCACCTTTCACCTGATATAAATAATTTGCTAATTTTTCTTGCTCTAAAGTTTTTTCTGTAAGATTTTTTTCTAAGTTAGTTATCGTGTTAATATCAACTTGCAGTATACTCTTCTCATAAAAGCTTTTCTCCTGAAACCCTTTAATCTTAGGCTGTAAAGCTATTCTTTCGTTATCAATAATAGTTCTTTTATCTTTTAATTCCTTTTCTAATTCAGTTAATCTAGCTTCAGCATCTTTACTTAAAGTTACATTAGCTGCTGAGATTAAAGCTCTATTTTCTACAAGTAGTGCTTTCTTCACACCTTCTTCTGTTTCTTTATGACGATATAACCCTAATTTACTTATTATATCTTTTTTATCTTCATCATTATATTCAACCAACCCTAATTCTTGTTTTTTCTTACGAATTTCAGCTTCATAATGTTGAACATTTTGATTTTCTATTGCACTTTTTAACGCCTTTAATTCCTCCTCTACCTCTGTCTTTCTTTGCTCTCCTTCTTGAAGTGATGCTAATTCTAATTCTTTTTCTTTTTCCCTAATTATATCTTCTTGACCTTTTAACCAAGCTTTATCTGCTTCTAACATTTCTAAATCTTTTGACCTTTGCTTATCTAATTCAGCTATGTCTTCTAATCTATCACGCTGGCTGCTCAATATAGCTTCTCTTCTTTTATCAAATCCCTTCAGCTCTTCTTCCATGTAAGCCTTATCTGAGCTTATTTCTTCTATTAAGTGACGAATTCTAGCTTTTTCACCCGGATTATCCTTTGGATTATCCATTATTGTTTGTAGCTTATTTATATTGCCCTCATATGACTTTTGTCTTTCAACTAAATTACCATTCGAGATTTTATTTTGTTCTAAAGCAGTTTTAACAGACATTCCAGCCCCAGATTTATCTAAATTAGCTCTCCTATAACCAGCATTTATAGCCTTAGGTACTAATAAAGTAACATCTTTAACCAGAGAAGCAGGGCTAAGTGTCATAATATCACGCTTGATAGCTGAAGCAGAGTCAGGAACTGAACGAGCAGCAGCGGAAGCAGAGTCATAAACTGAACGAGCAGCAGTTGAAGAAACTTTACTTGACATATATGTAAAGTCATCCCTATCTAAACTTTCATGGATAGCTTTTCTTTTGCTATCACTCATTTCATACTTTTCTAACTTTTTCTTCACTCTTGCTCTTATAGCTTTCTGAGCTTCTTTGTTTGACATAGCGCTATTTTTAGTAAATTCCCTAGCTTCTTTTATTTCCTTACTAACATAACCACGAACTTTATCATCATAACTTTTACCCCTACCAGATGGAACTGTTCTAGTGCCAAGCTTGTCTTTCATCAAATTTAATGGACCACTTTTTTTATAGGATTCCTCTAAAGAATTTGGTACGCCAGAAAGCTTATCATAAGCTCGTAAAAGGGACGTATTTTTTGATGGAGTCTGCTTACTTTTGCCTTTGAGTTTCTGCTCATTCTCATCCCAAATTTCTTTCAAGACTATTTTTCTATCTAATTTTTTAATCTTACTCATTAAAGCTTTTGCCTCAAGGCTACTTGGCTTCAATTTGTCATAAGCTACTTTTAGTTCTGTTTTTTCGTCTTTCAAACTTTTCAAGCCTTCTTTACTAGCTCCTTTATAAGTATTTCTTATAGCATTTGGCGCTATTAAAAGGGCAGTCTCAGTTATTTTATATAAATCGCCAGCTGCTGTTTTACCAGCTGATAATCCACCATGTCTACCCGTATTCTTAACAAAATTTGGCACTAATAAAGCGGTGTTCTTAGCTATGTTAAATGTATCTGAGAGAACACTTGATGTTGCTGATAATCCTGCGTTAAAAGCTCTTGATGGTGCTGATAATCCTAAGTTAGTAGCTCTAGTACTGGTTCTATCACCGGCTCTAGCCATACCTTTTGTAATTTGAAAGGCGGAATATGCAGCTCCACCTAAAACTGGTGATATTAATCTTTTCCTTAGAGACCCTCCTATATCACCAATTGCACCAAAAGTATCTTTCATCATTTGTTGACCAAGGTCTCCAGCTGCAACACCACCTCCACCACTCAATTTATTACCCAAGGCAGTTACCTTTTCTACCAATTCTTTAAATGCATATGCGATAACTAGAAAAAATAAGACTGTAGTTAAATCTGGACCTCTAGATACATTATATGAGGCTGAATATCTTGGATCAAAACCATGCAAACGCCAAAAGCTAAAAAACTCAAATTCAGGTAATATACCTATTTTTATAATCCACACAGGCTTCCAACAAACACCATAAAAGAACATTTGATAAAATATATCTACGATCAAATAAGAAAAAAATGCAATTGTAATAAATAAAAATAATAGCTGTATTGAATAGCTAATTACCATATTGAGCCAATTATCAAACATTCCTTTAGTTCGCTCAAATAAAGAAAATACTATAAAAATAGGCCCTACCATAAACAACATAACAAACACCAATTTTATTATAAAATATAATATTATCGATTTTCCGATAGCATAGAGAACTAAAAACAAAGCATAATATATTAAAACAAACAATATAACTCCAATGAATATAGGTGAGAAAAATACTGCTGAAATTTTAAAATGAATTGGAGGCTGAAAAAACAGATCAACTATCTCATCAATAAGACCATAAATGATATCTTCTGGTTCAAGGCCCAAAGTTGTATCAGACGAGTCTATATCTAAAAAACTTCCAGCTATAATAGAAGATAATTCGACAGAGCCCTCTTCAAAGATTTTTATAAAGTAGCTAAAATATTCCCATGAGCCAGGTGTTAATAATGTATATATTAAGCCTATCTTAAGCACTCTGAACAACAAATCGGTTTGTGTTATTTGCGTTAAACCTAGTAAAAATGTTGCAGCTGTAAGCGCAATATACAAGGTCATTGCTATTAATAATAAACTTTGAAATGTTGATCCCTCAGCTATTAATGACTCATAGAAGCTTTCTCTATACTCATCTGCAAATATACCAGTATCTTCAAATTTACTTTGTAATATATTTTTTAATTGTGTTATAGCCTTAACTTCTTTCGCTGCAAGAATAGTAATTTTATAAGTTCCCGCATTGTTTTTATATAGATCTTTTAACGATGAATCTACTGTACCATCTGCAGCTATTACTAAATTATCATCTTCAAACCAAGCACATTCTCTATTATCTTGTTGTAATATTGAGTCATCAACGACTCTTACAAATAATCTTCCTGTATTCCATGGAACACCTATGTAATTTGCAGAATCTAAAATTCTTCTGTTTGTGGCAATATCTTCCCCTATTCTAAATTCTACATTAGAAAAGCTTTTTAAACAAGAAGTTGGTGTACCAACTTCTATATCATATTCACCAAAATTATCCATTAAATTATCATAATGTATTGATGCATCTGGCCTATATTTGTAACCATAATATTTTATACCAGGGATTTCATATGCTGGAGTACATACTTTACCAACAAAAGGAACGTTTACACATACTTGTGGTATGGTAACTGGGCAGTCATCAGATAATGCTGTTGAACAAGCTGAACCAAATGTATTATCATTGGGAATATGACAACTATTAAATTTTTCCCAACAGCCAGCTCGCCAAGCTCTACCACCTGACTCACTTGGAGAACCACAATAACCTTGTGACTGATTAATTTTAAGCCATTCTCCACCCTTAGAACCGGTCGATCTACAATTACAATGAGGACCTTTGCTACTGAAGTACTCTCCAGCACAACAACCATATTCACTTACTATCTTATCACTTTCAGGCAATTTAAATTTTATGTAACCTGATAATGCCGTTGGTGAATTATAAAGAAAAACATCTTTATCACAATAATTATACATATTCTCATTAATACCTTCTGCTGCAGCACCAGATGCTGCATAATCTATAGTGTAAAAATATCTACTTGAATCATTCGCACAAGTATTTTCACTAACTATTAAATCTATTGGTGGGTAAGGGTTTTTTATAAACGCTTCAGTACTTGCAGCAGAACCATCTAGTAAAGCTGAACTTTCCGCTTCAATTAAACCTTCATAATATTCATTTGCTTTAGCTATATTTAATAATAAGTTTTGAGATTCATCTAACTCATTCTGAGTTGTTTCAGTTATAAAGCTTCCATCTACTACAGCTTTAATATCGTCGTAATATGTAATTAATTTAGCATAAATATATGCTGATAAAGTTTCTATATCACTCTTCGCTAGATAAGCATTAATATTATTTTTTTCATATAGCGAATTTTCTATATTTTTATCATCAAATAATGAGTAAATAGCGTTACGATTAAACGACAATTGTTCGCCTAAAAACAACTTAAACACTGATTCAACTAAAGAGTTTATTGTGTATTCAAATGAAATTTGATTTGCAGTTTTACCATCTAGTTGATCTTCTGCTAAAAGATTGCTCATTTCTTCATAAATATTTTTATTTGCTCCTAGCACTCCTATTTCAGCATAAACTTCACTGTAATTACTATTTAATTTTTGCTCTAAACTTTCTAACTCAGGCTGCAATACTTCATACCAAGCGGATATAGATGTAGTTTCTGCTACTTTAGCGCCAATATCAGATAAATAAGATGTGTAAATATTTTCTAAATAAGTTAACGCACTTGAATTTTCTTCATATCCTAGAGCGGTAAGATTATTTTTAGCTTGCTGCAAATATGATAAATCTGTAGTACCAACAACTATGCTATTAAAATAACCCTCAAGATCAAAAGATTTACCTGCATAAATATCTAACATATGTTTAATATAATATTCCAATATTTCATCAAGTTCTGCTTGAATATTGCTAATGATAACTTCATCCTCTAGATCAAGAGTAATGTTGGCCATTATTTCTTCTCTTATAGCTTCTATATCTAAAGCTGTAATAAAATTATTAATTTCTACCTGCTTTATGTCCATTAGCTTTTTATCAGCTAATATGTCATACTTAACTTCAAGACGTTCTGTTTCTTCAGTCTCAAACTCACTCTTCTTATTGTTGTAATCTAATGCAAGATCTGCAATTGCTTGGGATATGCCACTACCCACATTTTGGTCGACTACGGCCAAGGAAAGATTCCAAGTTGTCGTTGCAGCAACGCTATCTAAATCTGCAAATAGGCCTGCGTATATATTCCAACCCTCTGAATCCTCTGAATCCTTTGTATTTGTATCCAACCATATTCTTTCAATTTCAGTATATCTGCCTTTGTAACGATCCTCACTAGTAGAAAAGGTAGCTGCATTACAGCTACTATTTAATATATATGGTCCATAACCATCTAAAACTTTACCTGTATGCTCACCACTTTCTGAATGACTATTAAGCTTTCCTAATCCCAGTGCTAATTCTTCTTCTGTATAATCAAGGGTTTTACCGTTCTCTGTGGCTATAGTTTGTGCATTAGTATATGCTTGGCTTGCAGCTTGCGTTAAGGCGTCTCCAGTTAGAGGTCTTGGTATAGATATGTAAAAACTATCTACTCCACTTAAATAAAATGCACTTTTTTCCGATGACTCACTTTCAGAACATGCATAAGAATCTTTTGAGCCACTAGTAAAATATGGTTGCCAATCTTTTGCAACATTATTTTCAACACCAATTAACTCTGATTGTGTTTGTGTTAAATAACCAGTATGAAATTTTGTTACTGATTTTGTGCATGCCGCAACATTTTGTACAGATGATATTTCACCATCCTCATCTGTTTCAACCTCAAAAACAGGTGAACAAAAATTTGCAGCACCCGCTATTTTAAGACTTATTTTTCTATCTAAATCGACAATATTAATTCCTGTATCTAACCAATGATAAACTCCATTATTAGCTTCTATTATATTAGCACCACAATCTTTTGATAACCCAACATATGAAGCACTAATATCAACAGAACTAGATATAGTAACTGATTTAAAAGAATCACCCTCAAATGGATTAGAATTTAGCTTAAGATTATAGTAACCCATATTACCAAAATCAGCAGGGTGAATACAATCAATGCCATCGCAAGAAAAGCAAACTAAAAGAATTATGATTTTAAAATATAAACTTATTTTTTTAATCATTAGCTAATCTTCCCCCTCTTCATCCGATTCTAAGACTTCTAATAGTTCATCCACACTAGCTGGACCATCAGAACCTCTAACACCACCTTGAGTTCCTGGACCTCCAGCATAGTCATCTTCCTCCTCTTCACTACCTTCTGAACTATATCCGTCATCATCCATACTAGTGAATGTGGCGGCGGCTTCTAAGACTTCTAATAGTTCATCCTCACTAGCTGGATCATCAGAACTTCTAACACCACCTCGAGTTCTTGGATCTCCAACATAGTCATCTTCCTCCTCTTCACTACCTTCTGAACTATATCCGTCATCATCCGGACTAGCTGGGGCTACGGCTGGGGCTGGGGGTGCGGCTGAGGCTGAGGCTGGGGCTACGGCTGGGGCTGTGGCTGCGGGTG
>JABIRX010000017.1 GCA_018667735.1 Alphaproteobacteria bacterium
AATTTTTCGATTCTTGTATAATAGCTTGCTCACCAGCTAACTTAGTTTTAGCATAAAATGAACTTTTAGAAGAATTCTCTATCGCTAAAGCTGAGAGATGAATTAATTTTTTATTTTTGGTATAAGTTGCTAATATTCGCGGAAAATCAACATGATATTTTTGAAAATCATTTTTTTTCTCTTCATATAATTTTCCTATTAAATTAATAATAATGTCATGCTTTGCGACCAATGCTTTTACACTATCTTCTGCAAATATATCTATCTTTTTAATAGTTAAATTTTTATGTTGAATTAAATTATCTGCGGCCTTGGCTAAGTTTCTACAGACAACGCATATTTCATAACCATTGTTTAATAATAATTTAGTTATAAAAGAGCCCAAAAAACCTGAGCCACCAAAGATAAGTATTTTTTTCATTAGTAAATTTTTCTTTTACTTTAATAATCTATTATAATATCTGCAAGACATGATTACAAAATTATTAAACTAATTAACTAGTACTAACAATTAACTTAATTGGGAATTTGGTACCAAGTTAAAATAGGATTTCTTGCAGCTTCAGTTTCGTTCAATCTTCTTTTAGGGGTTGAAATAGGAAATGACTTAATTTCTTCTATATCTCCATGCTCTACTTTATCTGCAATAAAAATCAGAGTTTCAATAAACTTATCAATAGTTTCCTTTGTTTCTGTTTCTGTTGGCTCGATTAACATAGCCCCAGATACAGTTAATGGAAAATACATAGTCATAGGGTGAAATCCATACTCAACAAGAGACTTAGCTATATCAACCGTTGTAATACCACTAGCTTTTTGTTTTTTATCTGTGAATAAACATTCATGCATACAATGCCCTGAATAAGCTAAATGATAATGTTCTTCTAAAGATTTTTGAATATAATTAGCACTTAAAACTGCATCTTTAGAAACTTGACTTAAACCATTCTTACCATTTGATAACATATATGATAAAGCTCTAACCATTAAAGCAAACTGACCATAAAAGTTTTTAAGTTGTCCTATGGTGTCATTAGTTTCTCTAATTAGTTCATATTTACCATTCTTAAAATCTGCAAATGGAACTGGTAAATAAGGTTTAAGCTTATTACAAACAGCAATCGGTCCACAACCAGGGCCACCACCACCATGTGGAGTAGAGAAGGTTTTATGTAAATTAAAATGCATAACATCTATGCCAAGATCTGCTGGTTTTATATTACCTACAATAGCGTTAAAATTAGCCCCATCGCAGTAAAAATATGCGCCTATAGAATGAATTAAATCTGCTATTTTTATAATATCTTTTTCAAACTTTCCAGACGTATTAGGATTTGTTAACATTATACCGGCAATTTCTTTACCATGCTTTAATATAATCTCTTCTATCTCAGCTAAGTCGCAATAACCTTCATTGGTTGTTTTTGCCATTATAATATCATAACCACATGAAACTGCAGTTGCAGGATTTGTACCATGTGCAGAATCAGGTATTATAATATATTTTCTTGGGGTATTTTCTTTTTTTAAATGTGCCTGCTTAATAGTTCTAATACCAGCATATTCACCATGTGCACCAGCAGCAGGATTTAGTGAAACAGCATCCAAGCCGCTTAATTCTTTTAACCAATTTTGCAACTCATACATTAATTCTAATGCACCCTGCACTGTAGATTCATCTTGTAATGGATGAATATTACTAAAACCAGGAAGCCTAGCTACCAGCTCATTAACTCTAGGGTTATATTTCATAGTACAAGAACCAAGTGGGTAAAATCCTGTATCTATAGAATAATTTTTTTGTGATAATCTTGTGAAATGCCTTATTACTTCTGGTTCACTATGGGTAGGTATGTCAAGATCTTCTCTTTCTGACAAACCAGTATTTAATACAAAATCATCAACTTCCTGAATATCTACACCAGAAATTGTATTGCATAACTTTCTTTGGTTTAATAATTCAACTTTAAAATTTAGTCCTCTTCCTTCAAATTCCATAGTATTTGTTTTTTTGGTTTCTTCTTTTATTATTTTATTATTCATAATATTTCATCAATAGCTTTATTATAATTTTCTATATCAATTTGAGAATTCATCTCAGTTACAGCAATTAAAACCCTGTTATCTGCAACCTTAACTCCAGCCATAATATTCTTTTGTAACATTTTTTCTAGGAACAAGTCTGCTTTAATTGGTAGCTCTATTACAAACTCATTAAAAAAAGATTTATTTATAACTTTGATTTTTTCATTATTAGCTAAAGTTTCTTTTAAAATATTTGCTAGATGATGATTTAGTTTGGCTAACCTTTTCAAGCCATTTCTTCCTAGCAAAGCTAAATGAATAGTAAACGCAACCATATTGAGGCCTTGATTAGAACAGATATTTGATGTGGCTTTTTGTCTTCTGATATGCTGCTCTCTTGCGTTTAATGTTAGCACAAATCCATCCTTACCTTCTTCATCTTTAGTTAAACCACAGATTCTACCTGGCATTTGTCTTACATACTTTTCCTTACAGGCAAAATAACCTAAATGCGGTCCACCAAAATTCATGGCAACACCAAGTGATTGAGCTTCACCCACAACAATATCAGCTTCTTTTGGAGCAGGTAATAACCCAAATGAAATAATTTCTGTGTTAACAACAATTAATAACGCACCCTTCTTATCGCAAATCTCTTTATATTTAGTTAGATTATGAGGAGTACCATAATAATCAGGGGTTTGCACAATTATGGCGCATATATCATCTGTATCACAAGATTTGTGAATAGTTTCTTCTTGTAAATATGTTTGCAATACATCTAGATATTGAGAATTTAATTCATTGGCTACTACAATGTTTTTTTTCTTTTTATTAACTCTTTTTGCCATTAAGACAGCTTCAACTAAAGATGTTGCCCCATCATATAATGATGCGTTAGAAACATCCATACCAGTTAAGGAGCAAATCATACTTTGATATTCAAAGATTACGGCTAATGTTCCTTGAGATATCTCAGGTTGGTAAGGAGTATAAGATGTTAGAAACTCTGCCCTTTGAACTAAATGATCAACTGTTGCTGGTATAAAATGTCGGTAACACCCGGCGCCAAGAAAAAAAGCACTATCATTTGCAGGCTGATTTTTCTTAGCTATATTACTTAAATAACTAATAACTTCTTGTTCTGATTTATTATCGGGTAGATCAAAGTTTTTGCCAAATAAACCCTCTGGTGCATCTATGAATAAATCCTTAACATCAGATACGCCTATGCGCTCCAACATATCTTGTCTATCTTTATTTGATAATGGTAAATATCTCAATTTTTGTAATTATAAAGTTCGGGATATTATTATATAAGCTTTAAATTAAAGCTCAATAATAATAATTTATAGATGTTAATTCTCTTCTTCTACAAAATGATTGTATCCATCCGCACTCAGCAATTTGTCTAATTCGTCCGGGTTACTCATTTCAATTCTAAATAACCAACCCTCCTTGTAAGGAGATTCATTCGCCCTTTCTGGATGAGAGTCTAAACAATCATTAACTTCCACTACAGTTCCTGTTAGTGGGCAATAAATTTCACTAGCAGATTTTGCAGATTCAACAACAGCTATTTCATCACCTACTTCAAACGAATCGCCAACATCAGGCAAATCAATATGAACTATATCACCTAATGCATGTTGAGCATGGTCTGTGATTCCCACTTTGACTATATTGTCGTTATTTTCTTCTCTAAAAACCCATTCGTGATCTTTAGTATATCTATAATTTTCTAATATTAATTCCCCTTCACTCATTTTAAAACCTCTTAAATAAAATTTATCTATAATCTAGTTTTTTTAATAATAAAACTATTTTTTTGTGTTATTTACTATAATTGAAGTTTTTGTTATTTCAGCTTTTTTAAGCTTTCCTCTAATTTCTACAAAAACTATTGTGCCAGCTTTTGCATAATCAATTTCTATGCGTGCTTGCCCAATAGAGGAATCTATGGTTGGAGAGTAACCTGCACTAGTTAAAACTCCAATCTCCTCATTATCACAATTTTTTATCAACATATTGTCGCGAGCTATACCTTTATCTAGTAGCTTAAGCCCTACTCTTCTTTTTGTAGGTTTGCTAATTAAATTATCTTTACCAATAAAATTCTCATTGCTTGATATAATCCATTTAAGTGTAGTTTCACCTAGATTAATTTCTTCACTTAACTCATGGCCATATAATGGATAGCCCATTTCTAAGCGCAAAGAGTCTCTTGCTCCTAAACCTATAGGCTTAACTTCTTCATATTCTAATAATTCTTTCCACAATATTGGTGCTAAATTATCAGTTATGCTAATCTCAAAACCATCTTCGCCTGTATAACCTGTTCTAGATATAAAAATATGCTCATCCCTATATTTAGAACTCTTAATATTCATATATGGTATGTCTGCTATATTTTTCGCTATGATCTTCTGCAGAACATTAACGGCGCTCTTACCTTGAACCGCTATTAAAGAAACAGAGTCTAAGATTTCTAATTTACAATCGTAGTTAGTTATTTGTTTTTGTAGCCATTTAATATCTAGAGCTTTCCTAGCCGCATTTACAACTATAAAATATTTTCCCTCATCTATTTTGCTTGCAATTATATCATCTATAATAGTGCATTTATCATTTAGTAAAGTTGTATATTTTGCTTTGTTTAAAGCATTATCATAAAAGTTGGTTGGAGTTATATTTGATAATAACTCCTCCACTCTTTCGCCAGAAATAATAATCTGACCCATATGCGATACATCAAAAATACCACATGAATTTCTAACCCATAAATGCTCTTTTACTATCCCTAGTTCATAGAATAGTGGCATCTCATAGCCGGTAAAGTCAACCATTTTTGCTTGGGATTCTAAATGCAAACTGTATAAAGATGTCCTATTCATTTTTTACCAGAAAAATAATTTCTTTTTTTTCTTAGTATCTTCCTTAGGCTTTTCTTCCTTAGGCTTTTTAAAATTATCACGAGATTGGTTTCTAGGTTTTCTGTGCTTATTATTGCTTCTTGGTTTTCTTTCAGGTCTAGTGCTCTCTACATTATTATCTTCTTCTTGATCTTCTGTATCTTCACTTCCATCAATATTACCATTAACAGCTTTGTAACTTAGTCTTAGTTTATCTCTGTCTTTACCAACGATCTTAAATTTAATTTCGTCACCTTCATTCAGAAATTCACTCACAGATTTTATTCTCTTATTAGAAAATTCACTTATGTGGATTAAACCTGATGCATTACTTAGAAAGTTAACAAATGCACCATAATCTGTTATTTTGTGAACTATACCAGTATAAGTGCTTCCTATTTCTGCTTCTTCAACAATATCAGCTATTATGCTTAAAGCTAAATCAGCGGCTTTTCTATCAGGTGCACAAATTTTTACTTCTCCACTATCTTCTATTGAGATTTTACATTCAGAGTCTTCGCAAATCTTCTTAATTACTTTACCACCCTGGCCTATTACTTCTCTAATTTTTTCTTCTTTAATTTTAACAGAAGTCATAATTGGAACATTTTCGCCTAGATCGCTATTAGCTACAGCTATAGTTTTTGACATTTCTTCCAAGATATGTGCTCTTCCAGCATCAGCTTGCTCTAAAGCTTTACTGAAGATCTCAAATGTTATACCAGTTATTTTAATATCCATTTGCAGAGCGGTAATACCATCTGTAGTACCTGCAACTTTAAAGTCCATATCTCCTAAGTGATCTTCGTCACCCATGATGTCGGATAGTATTTTAAATTTTTCACCTTCTTTAACTAAGCCCATAGCTATTCCTGATACTGGCTTGCTAATTGGCACACCTGATGACATCAACGCCATAGAAGTAGCACAAACGGTTGCCATTGACGATGAACCATTTGATTCTGTTATCTCTGACACAGCTCTGATTGCATAAGGAAATTCTTCTACAGAAGGAATAACTGCAGATAAAGATTTTTTAGCCAATTTACCATGGCCTATTTCTCTTCTACCTGGAGCTCTCAACATTCCAACTTCTCCTACTGAGTAAGGAGGGAAGTTATAATGAAGCATGAATCTTTCTTTACTATTACCTTCAAGTCCATCTATCAATTGCTCATCATCTTCAGAACCTAAAGTAATAACTGATAAAGCTTGAGTTTCTCCTCTAGTAAATAAAGCAGAACCATGAACTTTAGCTAATAAGTTTGTTTCACTAGCTATATTTCTAACTTCATCTAACTTTCTTCCGTCAATTCTTTCGTCATTAAAAACTTTGTTTCTGACAACTTCTTTCTCAAGTTTTTTAATGTAAGATGATAATTCATTTGCATTAGATCCATCTTCTTCTAGATGTTGCTCTTCTATTTTAGCGCAAACTTCTTTTACAGCTTCAACTCTTTCCAATTTTGCTGTGATGCTAAATGCTTTGGAAAAATCATCACTATATTCTGTTGATAATTTTTTGTAAAAATCTGGATTATTATTGCTTTCTACAACCCATTTTTCTTTACCTACTTCTTCTACTAATTCTTTTATTAGTGCTATTACTGGTTTAAAAGACTCTAATCCAAAACTTACAGCATCTAACATTTCCTTACTAGAAAGCTGATCAGCTTCTGATTCTACCATTAGCACAGAATCTGCGGTGCCTGCAAGTGTTAAGTCTAAACTAGTGTCGTTTAACTCTGTTAATGTTGGGTTAAGAACTAAAGAACCATCAATATACGCTATTTTTGCGGCTGCTATTGGCTCTAAAAAAGGTATGTCTGATATGGACAATGCTGCACTTGCTCCTATTAATGCTGGAATATCAGCGTCATTTTCTTTGTCAAAAGACAATACAGTGCAAATAATTTGTGTTTCATTCTTATAATCTTCATGAAACATAGGCCTAATAGGTCTATCTATTAATCTTGAAGTTAAAGTTTCTTTCTGAGACAATCTTCCTTCACGTTTAAAAAAGCCACCTGGTATTTTTCCAGCCGCATAAGTTTTTTCTTGGTAATTAACAGTTAAAGGGAAAAAGTCTATTCCCTCTTTTGGTTTTTTCTTGGCGGTTACATTACACATGACTGTAGTGTCACCGTAATTAACTATAACTGAAGCATTTGCTTGTCTAGCTATTTTTCCTGTTGATATGGTAAGCTTTCTTCCGCCCCACTCTATTTCTTTTACTATTTCGTTGAACATAATTTGTTACTTTCTAATGCCTAATTTTTTAATTAAATCTAAATAACGCTCTTCACTTTTCTTCTTTACGTAAGCCAAAATTCTTTTTCTTTGTCCTATTAAAATAAGTAAACCTCTTCTTGAATGAAAATCTTTTTTGTGAGTTTTAAAATGTTCAGTTAAATTTGAAATTCTTGTAGTTAATATTGCACACTGAACTTCAGATGAACCAGTATCACCTTCTTTTGCAGCATATTGTTTAATAATCTCTTGTTTTTGAGCCTTTAAAATAGACATAATTTAAATTAGTTTGTTAATAATTTTTTGCTTTTAATGTATTCGGACTTAATATTTGCTACCATGCAAAATTCAGTACCAAGCTTGATTTTTATATCTTGGTTATCGTTAAAAGGCAAATTATTTATTGATAATTTTAGCCCATTGGATAATTTTTTAAAGTTCTTGTTATTAATTGCATAATTATATTTTGTTTTAACCACCTCATCTATCTTTATAATATTCCTACTTATATCTTCTAGAGCAGCATCTAAAAAAATCTTATTAGCACTTAGATTGCTACTAAAGTTTTTAAATAAATCTACATATTCTCTGTTAAGCTTATTTACATATCCGCAAACATTTAAATCACTACATATATCTCTTGCCAAAGACCTCACATATGTTCCTTTGCTACAATATACTAAAAATTCAGCTTCTACTTCATTGAAGCGTAGGATATCTAGATCAAATATTTTTATTTCTCTTGCTTTAATTTCTATGTGCTCTCCTTTCCTAGCGTATTTATATGCAGCCTTACCATTGATTTTTAGAGCAGAAAATTGTGGAGGAATTTGTGTTATTTTACCTTTAAACTTTTCTAAAGTTAATTTTAAACTTGCTAATTTTGGTTTAGAGCTACTTTTCTTAATAACATTACCAGTTAAATCTAAGCTATCAGTATCTTCACCCCATTTTATAGAGAATTTATAACATTTATTTTGATTTAAGAAGTAATCAGCAAATTTTGTGGCCTTACCAATAGCAATAGGAAGCATTCCGGTTGCAAAAGGATCTAAGGTACCCAAATGCCCAACTTTGCATTTTGTAATTCTACGGATTTTTGCAACTACATCATGCGAAGTGCATCCTTCGTCTTTATTTACTAATAGAAAACCATTCATCTTCGTATCTTACAAGCTAATGCATGACACTCTAAACCCTCATCTTCTGCAATAATTATAGTTTCATCTGCTAAATTTTGAAAAGCTTGTTTATTACATTCTATAATAGAGCTGCGTCTTAAAAAATCATAAATAGATAGACCAGAAGAAAATTTAGCAGAGCCATATGTTGGTAAGACATGACTTGGACCTGCTAAATAATCACCCATAGATTCTGTAGAGTAAGGACCTATAAATATAGCACCTGCGGTAGTAATATTATCTACAAAATATTGATTGTTATTAGTAACTAACTCCATATGCTCTGGAGCTAAATTATTTGCAATTCTTACTGCTTCTTGCTTGTCTTTTACAATTTCTATAATTTTATTGTTATGCCAACTGAAAGAAGCTATTTCTTGGCGTTTTAATTTAGGCAGAATTTTAGCTACATGTGCTTCAACATTAGCTGCCAAAGTTTTAGAATCAGTAATTAAAATTGGTCTGGCTAATTTATCATGTTCTGCTTGTGATAATAAATCATACGCTAGATATTCAGGATTTGCGCTATCATCTGCTATAATTAATATTTCAGAAGGACCAGCTATTGAGTCGATGCCAACATCACCATATACTTGTTTTTTAGCCTCTGCTACATATGCATTACCTGGCCCTACAATTTTATTTACTTTACTAATAGATTCAGTGCCATAAGCAAGAGCTGCTATAGCTTGCGCTCCTCCTACTTTGTAAATATTTTCAATTCCACAAATTTTACAAGCTGCTAAAACAGTTTTGTTATATTTACCACCTGGGCATGGCATAGTTAAATTAATGTTTTTTACACCAGCAACCTCTGCAATTGTAGCAGTCATTAAAACACTACTTGGGTATGATGCGAGACCTCCTGGCACATATATCCCAACAGATTCTAAAGGGTACCATTTCCAACCAGTTACAACTCCATCACTATCTTTATGGGAACTATCTTTTGGCATTTGTCTGAGATGGTAAGCCTTAATTCGATCATATGCTTTTTGAAGAGCATTTTTAATGTTATCGGCGCTACTCTCATATGCTTCCTCTATTTCTAGAGTAGAAAATTTGATGTTTTCTTCATTAAGCATAAAATTATCTAGCTTTGCCGTGTAACTAAATAGTGCTTTATTTTTATTCGCTTTAATTTCTGCAATTATAGCAGAAACTACATTACCTACATTATTCATTAGTAAACCTTTTAATGATATCTAGCATTTGTTTATTATTAGTGACTATGCTGTTGTTATTTGCAATTAGTTTTGAGGTTATATTTAATATCACCTCTTTCTCTACTAAATTATTCTCTTTCAGAGTTTTACCTGAGCTAACTAAATCAGCGATAACATCACACAAACCCAAATTTACAGCTAGCTCAATAGAGCCATTTAATTTGATGGTTTCAATTTTTTTGTTTATATTTGAAAAAAAACTTTTGGTTAAATTAGGGTACTTAGTTGCTACTATTAGATTCTCTTTTTCATAAAAGTTAAAATTGCTTTTACCAGCGACACTAAATTTGCATTTGCCAATATTAAGATCATTAGTAATAGTTAAATTATTATATTGAAACTCCTCGATAACATCAAGACCAGCTATACCCAAATCTGCGGCCCCATATGATACTAATGTTGCAATATCATAACTTCGACAAATTATAACTTTCAAAAAGCTTATGTTAGTAGAAAAAAGTAGTTTTCTAGTATTAGCTTGTAAAAACTCAGATTCTATCTCTATAGCAAGCTTTTTAAGCAATGGCATTAAGTCAGATAAAATTCTTCCTTTAGGAAGAGCTAGAATAATATTTTCTTCTCTATTAATATTCACTTTAATTTTAAAAAATTCAGATTAACCTTAATTTGAATTCACATAAAATGCAATAAAGATGGTTTTAGCGTATCAAGTAACAGAGCCTGTAGAGGCAAAAAAGTTTAAAATAAAAAAAATTACTCTGCCAGACTTAAAACCAAATGAAGTTAGGGTAAAAAATCACTTTGCAGCAGTTAATCATTTTGATGTACATCATAGAAATGGACAATACCCTCTTACAAACTACCCTCAAACTCTGGGAGTTAGTGGTTCTGGCGAAATTATTAAGCTTGGTTCAGCTGTGAGGAATTACAAAGTTGGCGATAAGGTAATATATGCTACTAACTTTATTGGCTCTTATGCGGAAGAAGTTAATATTAACGCAAACATATTATTCTCACCTGATAAAAATACCTCATTAGAAACACTTACAGCCATAAGCTTGCCATGTATTTTTGCCCATGCATTACTTACTAATGTTTACTCAGTTAAAAAAAACAACAATGTTTTTGTAACAGGCGCAACTGGTGGAGTTGGCAATATATTAGTGCAGATGCTTAATTCTCTAGGTGTTAATGTTTATGGTGTTGTTGGTAGTGATGAAAAAATAGCACAGGCAAAAGGCTTTGGTTGCAAATATGCTCTTAATTACAAAAAGGAAAGCTTCTTAAAAGAAGTTTTACAGGTAACAGGTAATAAAGGAGCTCATGTAATATATGACGCGTATGGTGAAAAATTTTATAAAAATGCAATAAAGATATTACAGCCAACTGGCATTCTAGTTAACTATGGGGACTCTACTGGAGTTATTCAAAATATGAATGCTTTAGAATTGTGGAAAAAAAGTTTGTTTTTTGTAAAACCGCATGCATCAGTTATTAGGTCTTACAAGCTTGATCGTATTGTTTCTAATGACTATATTTACAACGCATTAAAAGACAGGAAGATAATTCCTAAAGTTGAGGTAATAAACTTTAAGGATATTCCTAAAGCTCACACGAGAATTGAGAATGGAGAAGTAATTGGCAATATAGTTGCTAGGTTTTAAGTTAAGCTTAATAATGGTCGGGGCGGAGAGATTCGAACTCCCGACCCCCTGGTCCCAAACCAGGTGCGCTACCAGACTGCGCTACGCCCCGCTAATTAAAAAAGCTATACAAAAAAGTCATACGTCTTTACATTTAAATAAAATGCTAGATTATTCTATTTTTATTTAATTAAAATGCAAGTAGCTTTAAATAAAATTATAATAATTGGGGGTCCAACAGCATCTGGTAAGTCTGACCTAGCTATTATGTTGGCAAAGAATTTAGTAAAAGCTGAAATTATAAATGCGGATTCACTGCAGCTTTATAAAAACTTACCTATTCTTTCTGCCCAGCCAACTAAATCCACACAGCAATTAATTAAGCATCATTTTTATGGAATATTAGCTAATGATGAAAAATTTTCAGTAGCGGCGTGGCTTAATCTGGTTTGTGAAAAAATAACAGAATTACAGAATAATAATATAACACCCATTATCACTGGTGGAACTGGTATGTATATCTATAATTTAACTAATGGCTTAAGAAAAATAGCTGATGTTAATGAAGATATTAAGTCAGAAACAAATTATTTATTACAAAATAAGGGACTTACTTATCTTTATGATAGTTTACAGATGATAGATAAAAATTTCGTTAACTTGATTAGGAAAAGTGATAAAAATAGAATAGTTAGATACTATAATATTTATCAAGCTTTTAAAATTAGTCCTAGTGATTACCAAAAAATCCCTAACTCAAAATTTTTTCCTGATGATAGCTTTATAAATTTAACGATCTTAAGTAAAAGGCAGGAATTAGAGAATGCTTTCTATGCTAGATTAGAAGCAATGTTCAAGAATGGTGCAGTTTTAGAAGTGAAAGAACTTTTAGATAATGGTGTAAATCAAACCTACCCTATTGCTAGAACTATAGGATTTAAGCATGTTTCAGAATATATAAATGGTAAGATTACTTATAAAGAAGCACTGGATAATTCTTTTTTAGACACAAAAAAATATGCTAAAAGACAAGTAACATGGTTTAAAAATAAAAATAATGAAAATGTTGCTAACCTAACTTCTGCTAATATGCTTGAATTATATAATCTTTTTTTAGAAAAATATGTTAAGTAATATCTTGGCCTTATTAGTTGTAATATTCGTTATATTATTTGGTTTTAATAATAATGAGTTAGTATTAGTAACTTTTGTACCCTTTTATTTTACTCTTAAAATAAAGTTGTATTTTGTAATTTTTGGCTCTTTTTTATTAGGTGTTATTATTTGTTATTTCATAATGTCCACCAGATATATTTCTTCTTATGTTAGGAATATGAAAAAAAATAAGAAAATTAAATTGCTAGAAAAACAATTAGAAACAAAATCAAGAGAGATAACATGAAAAAACATATTAAATTATGCGGTATTAATAACCTTGATATATTAGATTTTATTTTATCATATAATTACCAGCCTGACTTTCTTGGTTTCGTATTTTATGAATCAAGCCCTAGGCATATTTCGTTAGATTTAGCAGAAAAATTTAATAGTCTAATCACAAAAGATATAAAGAAAGTTGCCGTAACAGTTAACGCATCAAGTCAGTATTTATCAGATATAAAAGCGTGTTTAGATCCTGACTTTTTTCAATTACATGGTATTGAGGATAATAATTATATAACAAAAAACTTAAATAATGAGAAGATTATAAAATCTGTTGCTGTCAGCGATAAATTTAACCTAGATCCAATAAAAACAACTTTAGATAATGTAGAATATTTGTTATTTGATACAAAAACAAGAGAACATGGTGGAAGTGGTCAAGTATTTGATTGGAGTTTAATGAAAAATTACAACGCAAAACTACCATATTTTCTTTCTGGTGGTTTAAATATAGGTAATATATTAGCAGCGACTGCACTTAATTGTAATTATTTTGATCTTTCTTCTGGTATTGAGTTGCAAAAAGGAGTAAAAGATCGTAAAAAGATAACAGAAATTTTAGACTTTTTTAAAGAAATTAATGAACAATAAACTTCCTGATATAAATGGTTATTTTGGTGATTTTGGTGGCAGGTATGTTGCTGAGTCCTTGATGCCTCTAATTTTAGAGGTTGAAAAAGCTTTTAAGCAAGCTGTAAAAAATAAAAAATTCAAAAAACAGCTAGAATATTATAATAATCATTATTCTGGTAGACCTTCACCTTTATATTTTGCTGAAAATTTAAGTAAAGAATTAGGGCCAAAAATATATTTAAAAAGAGATGAGTTAAACCATACTGGCTCTCACAAAATAAATAACTGTATAGGTCAGGCATTGTTAGCAAAACATATGGGTAAAACCAGAATTATTGCAGAAACAGGAGCTGGACAACATGGTGTTGCAACTGCAACTATATGTGCATTATTTGGATTAAAATGCGTTATTTACATGGGTAAAAAAGACACGGAAAGACAAAGCCCTAACCTTTTTAGAATGAAATTATTAGGTGCCAAAGTTGTGTCAGTTGATTCTGGAAGTGGAACATTAAAAGCTGCCATGAATGAAGCTATAAGAGACTGGGTTTCAAATGTAGATGACACATATTATTTAATAGGTACAGCAGCAGGTCCTCACCCCTACCCAGAAATGGTGAAATATTTTCAATCTGTAATAGGCTTAGAAGCAAGAAAGCAAATTTTAAAAGTTGAAAAAAAACTACCAAACTATGTAATAGCTTGTATTGGTGGCGGCTCTAATGCTATAGGTTTGTTTAGTGCTTTTTATAATGACAAAGATACAAAGTTGATAGGAATAGAAGCAGGTGGCAAAGGAATTGACAGTAATAATCACGCAGCAAGCTTAAATTGTGGTAAAGCTGGAATTTTGCATGGCAATAAGTCCTATTACATACAAGATGAGAATGGTCAAATTGCAGATACTTATTCTATATCTGCTGGGTTAGATTATCCAGGAATTGGCCCAGAACATGCTTTTTTAAAAGAAAATGCTAGAGCTAGTTATTATGCTGCAACTGATGATGATGCTTTAAATGGCTTTCAAAAATTATCTAAAATAGAGGGAATAATTCCTGCCTTAGAACCTGCCCATGCGATTGGTTGGTTATTTAAAAATAAAAAGAGTTTTTCCACTAACGATCTGATAATATTAAATTTGTGTGGTCGTGGAGATAAAGATATATACACAGTAGCAAAAGCGTTAAATATAGAAATATAATATGCATATAGAAGAAAAATTAAATTCATTAAAAAGCACTGCTTTAGTTTCATATGTTATGGCTGGTTATCCAGATTTGGATACGACCTATGAAATTATTGATAGTTTAATTAAGTCAGGATCAGATGTAATAGAGCTGGGCGTTCCTTTTTCAGACCCAAGTGCAGATGGTAAAGCTATACAGCTTGCAGCAGAATATGCTCTGGCAAAAAACATATCTATAGATGATTGTTTTAATTTAGTAAAAAAAATAGAATTAGAGCACCCTGATATTCCAGTGATCTTAATGGGTTATTTTAACCCTATATTTAATTATGGCATAGATAAGTTTATCATAGATGCTAATAAGGCTGGTGTAAAAGGCCTTATTATAGTTGATTTGCCTTTTGAAGAGCACAAACATTACCCAAAACTATTTAACAGTAAAATTCCTATTATTAACTTAATTACTCCTGCAACTATAGGTACTAGATTAGAAAAAATACTGTCATCAGCTAAAGGTTTTTTATATTACATTTCAGTATTTGGTATTACTGGCACAAAAACACCAGATTTAGAAAAAGCAAACAAAGAGGCTAAGCGCTTAAAAAACCTAACTAATAAAAAGATAGGTCTTGGTTTTGGTATCAAAAGCAAAGATCAAATTAAGCAAATAGAAAATAATTTTGACCTTGTAATTATAGGCTCTGCTTATTGCAAAATAATCAATGAATTTAAAGCTAATAAGGAAAAATTATTAGTAGAAATAAGGAAATTTAATTTAAGTCTTAGATAGTTTATCTACATTATCTAATTCAAATATATTATTTAATAATCTGTAAGTAAGTTCTAAGAGCTTTTGTTATTAGTTTTTTCATCTTGGGGCTGTTATTAGTTAGCAAAAAAATGGTTAAAAGTTATTAGCTATGTAGATAGTAGATTAAGAGGTTTGGAATCTAGTAAAACATATAAAGGCTATGTATTTGTTTAGATTATTTTGATGTTCATTATTACAACATATGGTAGATCTAAGTGACAGAGAGTTATAGAAGATGATATGCGAGGACAATTGTGCTAAACGGGCAGTTAAAATCCAGAATTGCCCTTTAGCTGTAATAAAGAGAAATAATATGAAAGGATAGAGATTTAGAGCGGTGAATAAGTGGTATAAGGTCGCCTTATGAGAAGGTGTTTTCTATGTCTAATCGCATGGTTAGAGATGTAGGCATATCAAAGAATAAGTTTGCAGAATTTATGAATGCAATAGAATTTAATTTAAAGAGGTTTGTAGTTTTATCTGAAGAAGTGCCAATAGATATAGCTTATTACTTGGAGAAACCCTTATAAAATCTAGAAAACAAAGAGTCTGACTGCTTTTTCACAGATAATTACTCCTGAATTACACATAAACATAAAAATTCTAAGGAGTTTTTTTTATTTAAGAAAATTTGGGGTGTAAAAATTGCAAATACAGAAATAAAATGGCTTTTGGAAATCTTAAATAAAGTAAATATTAAGTTATTTCAATTAAGAGATAAAAGCGCAATTAAAGATAATTTAATCTTTATCTAATTCAAACTCATTATGCAATAATCTAACGGCAAGCTCCATAAACTCCTGTTCTATTAAGACACTTATTTTTATCTCGGAAGTAGTTATTGCTAGTATGTTAATATTATTATCTGCTAATTTTTGGAACATTGTTTGTGCAACACCTGAATGTTCTTGCATGCCCATGCCAATAACAGATATTTTTGCGACATCTTTATTAGCAGAAATATTTTTATATTTAAGCTCATTTTTATTTGCATAATCGCTAAGTAAAGCTAGGGTTCTATCTGCGTCAGTTTCATTACATGTAAAGGTGATATTTGCATGTTGTCCATCAAATGAGACATTTTGTATGATCATGTCTAAATTGATATTAGAATCAGCTAAAGGCTTTAAAAATCCAGCTATGATACCTGGTTTATTCTGCACATTTTGAATTGTAATTCTTGCTTCATCTTTTGTATTTGCAACTGCTGTGATAACTCTTTTTTCCATAATTTCCTCGTCATTAACTAATAAACTGCCTTCCTCATTTGTAAAGCTTGATAGAACTTGAACCTTAACATTATGTTTATAGGCCATTTCCACTGATCTTATCTGTAATACTTTACTGCCTAAAGAGGCCATTTCTAGAATTTCTTCATAACCTACTTTTGGTATTTTTTTAGCATTCTTACAAATTCTAGGATCTGCTGTAAATATACCACTTACATCTGTATATATATCACACCTACTTGCATTTAATGCAGCTGCAATTGCAACTGCTGAAGTATCTGATCCTCCGCGACCCATTGTCGATATTCTTTTATTTTTACTAACACCTTGGAAACCAGCTACTATAGGAATAAAGTCTTTCTTAAGATATTCGTTAAAGATATCTTGATTTATTGCTTCAATTCTTGATTTGGAATAGGTGTTATCAGTTTTTATTTCAGCTTGCCAGCCAAGAAAAGATCTAGATTTATATCCAATTGATTGCAATTGCAAAGCTAATAAGCCGGAAGTTACCTGTTCACCAGATGATATAACAGAGTCATACTCAGCTAAGGATTCTTCATTCATTAGAGTAGAAACGTCTTTTATATAATTCACAAGCTGAGAAGTAACACCAGACATTGCGGATACAACAACAACAACGTCATTTCCTAACGCTTTTTCTTTAGCTACTATTTTTGCGACCTCTTTTATTCTAGAGGTATTTGCAACAGAGGTTCCGCCAAATTTTTGTACTATTAAGGCCATATTTTTATAATTTGTATCTAATAACTTTAGCTAAGTTAATTTAATAAGTCTAATTATTATATAAAATTATAGCATAAAAATTATGAACTGGTATTGTTAACTAACTCAAAAAAGAAAAATATGGAAGCCAAAGATTACAAGCATATAGTTAATAAATTTGCCACAGGAGTAATGGTAGTTACAGGTAATTATAATGATTATTTTGGTATAACAATAAATAGCTTTAGCTCAGTTTCCTTGGAGCCTTTAC
>JABIRX010000018.1 GCA_018667735.1 Alphaproteobacteria bacterium
AGTTGGGCAATGCACTTATGAAAGCTTTTATAAATAATCCAAATTTAAGAAATGAAATAAGTAATGTAAGTAAAAATCTTCAAGATCAAGTTTCAGTTGTTGATGAGATAAAAGCACAAAATACTAAAAATATGGATGAAAAAAATATTCATAAAAGTGAACATATAAAGCAATTAGCACATGCCATTAATGATTTAGGCATGAATGATGCACATGGTAAGTGGGCAGAAGGCTTATCAGATTCTGATAACCTTAAAGATAAAAATAGTAAAAATTGGCAAGATAATATATCAAATAAAGAAAAAGGAGACCAATCAAGGGGAAGGTGACATAAAATTATATTTTAGAAATTGAGATTTGAGTTAAGTCCATTATAATAAGATTATGATTATATTTATAAAAATAATATCAATAAATTTTATTAAAGGTTTCGCAGAAGCTATGAGCTTTTATAAGTTAAATAAATCCCTTGGTTACCACAATAATGCGAGTAGTAGTCTTCAGCAAGATTGGAAATTTATAGCCAGGGACATTTTTAAAGCAATTTTTAAGAATAAAAAAATATAAAATGTACAAAAAAAAAGATTTCTCAAATCGTCCAAGAAATAATCGGGCAAATAAAACTTCTATTTTACCACCCAGCAATATTCTTGAAAAATACGAAGATTTAGCTCCAGGTTCTGCTGAAAAAATTATTGACATGGTAGATATAGAACAAGATCATAGGCATAAGTTTGAAAATAGGGCTTTAACAGCTTCTATAATTAGTTATAGATTAGGTCAAATTTTTGGTTTTATCTTTTTGCTTGCATCACTTGCTGCAACTTTATTTTTAATTAATAGCTCAGCTGATAAATATAATGCTATTTATCTATTTGTATCTGCCTTAAGTTTTTATTTTTTAATTACACTAATTACAGCCAGAACAAAGAACAAATTTAAAAGATATAAAAGAAGATAGATATGAAAAAAGCCTTTTCACTTATGGAATTATCAATAGTGATAATTATTATTTCGGTCTTATTAACCATTGGCTTTAAATCTTCAGAAATTGTAAAAAATTACGAAATAAAGAGAGTTTTAGCTGTAACTCAAGAATATGAAAATTCCTTGAAAGCATTCTATCAATTCTATAATGTAACAGCTGGCGATACAAATAATGGTTATAAATTATTTGCTGATGATAACTGTTTAGATGAAGTTATAAGCAGTACAGCAAAAGGATGTAATGGAGACGCAGATGGTGTCATTGATTTAACAGAGGCCACACAAACAACCGATAGCTATGAATCAATTTTAGCATTTTATCATTTGTTTAAAGCCAAGTTAATAGCTTTCGACAATAATAATGATCTAAATCTAGCTAATGTAACTGCTAATAATAATTTATCAGATTGTACAGGTGAGGCGGTATTTAATAGTGCGGTTAATATTCCTGCTCTTGGTATTAGAAATTCAGCATTATTTATATATAAATTAGCAGCTAATGATATTTCTTTGATGATTTCAAGTGGAGATCATTGCTCACTTTCAAATTTAAAGGGGGTTTTTACTGTAGAGGAGTTGATGGCTTTAGAAACTAAATATGATGATGGCTTACCTGAATCTGGTTTAATCCAAACTAATGCAGCCACTGCAACTTGTTTTAGTGGTACTGCTTACGATTTGTCAAAAGGTACAACAAAATTATGTAATTTAATTTATAAATTTGATTTTACTAATCAAATAGTAAATAAATTCTAAACCAAATTTTATTCAAATATATTTATCTTTTGCTTTAAAGCTAAAATTTGGATATTATATATCCTATGATTTTAAGGCCATTAAAGGTTATGACATTAATTATAAGCATAGGACCTTGAAGTAAATATACTTCAAAATTTTTGTCAGATTAGTTTTAAGTCAAGCCAGATATGTTATTTAGCATAACTATGGCTGGTTTTTTTTAGTGGTTGCACTTATTATATGTTAAAAGATATGTTTAAATTGTACGATGTGATTTATAAACGCAATTTTACTTATAAAATAATAGATAAACTCTAAGCTAAATCTCCATATAAAGGCCATCTAGCTTTTGGTTTAAAGCCAAGATTTGATATGTTACCTATTTTATAATTTTCAAGACCAGCAAAAGCTATCATTACAGCATTGTCAGTGCAAAATTTAGTGGAAGGGCAATATAATGTGCTTTTAAATTTTTGGCAAATTAGTTCTAAGTTGCATCTAATATATTCATTAGCAGCAACTCCACCTGAAAATACGATATTGGTGTTAATGTTGTTATATTTAGCTTGATATTTTTTTATTGCATATACAACTCTACTTTCAATTTGTTTGCTAACCGCATATTGAAAACTAGCAGCTATATCTTCTTTTTGTTTTAAAGACAACTCTCCTAATTCTGCTATTAAATAGCGTACCGCAGTCTTTAGACCGGATAATGAGAAGTTACAATTATCTTGCTTTACCATACTAACAGGTAATTTATAAGCTAAATGATTACCTTCTTTAGCAAGCTTTTCTATATAAGGTCCACCGGGATATGGTAAGCCTAATAATTTTGCAGTTTTATCAAAAGCCTCACCAATTGCGTCATCTAAAGTTTTACCATATTTTTCATATTTACCAGGACCATTACAGGCAAGAATTTGACAATGACCACCTGATGCTAAAAAAATAAGAAAAGGGTAACTTAATTCTGGCTTTTCAAACTTAGCCATTAAAGCATGTCCCTCTAAGTGATTCACAAAAATTAAAGGTATGTTATTTGCTAAAGAAATTCCTTTAGCTACCATAACAGAAGTAATTACACCACCAATTAAACCTGGTCCACCAGTTGCTGCTATTAATTCAATTTGTTGTAAGCTTAATTTTGCAGTAGCTAGAGCTGTTTTAATAAGTTGATCTATTATTTCAACATGACTTCTAGCGGCGAGCTCAGGGACTACACCACCATATGGTCTATGTATCTCTATTTGTGAAGATAAAATATGAGCTAAAATTTTGTGATCATCTATAATTGCAACAGCTGTGTCATCGCAGCTAGATTCAATACCAAGTACAATCATTTTAGCTTAGCAAATCATCTAATTTGCCAGCTTTATCTAAAGCATAAAGGTCATCAAAGCCACCAATATGTGTGTTGTTGATAAAGATTTGTGGCACGGTCATACGGCCTCCTGATTTATCAAGCATTTCTAGTTTTAATGAAGGGTCTTTAGAAATATCTATTTCAGTAATTTTATCTGCAACATTTTTTTGTGCAAATAGTGCTTTTGCCTTATTACAATAAGGGCAAATAGGAGTTTTATACATTAATATGTTAGGCATAATTTAATTTTTTAAGTTCTGCGTATAGATTTATAGCATATTATTAAAAACATCAAGCCAGCTAGCATAGTTATTAAACCACCAAAACCCATAATTCCCATCCAAAAATTAGCACTGAAGCCTTGAATTGAGTCTGGCGATTTCCTCAATGCACCATAACCACCTGATATTGCAAGTCCTGTAATATGTATGATTTGTCCTGTAGCGTAAATAATAGGTTGCCAAATAGCTAATTTAGAGTCAATTTTTTTGCCCCCGAACTTAGGCAATAATATGTAAGTAATAGCTATTAATGATATCGTAACCGCAACTGTAGAGCCATGATAATGGGCAGGAATTAAGGTGTTTGATATAGTGATTTTACTACCAAGTAATCCACCATATACAAATAATAAAGATGAACCAATAAAGCAATTTAATAAAACCCTATTTTCCTTACTATTAGAATAAAATTTCTTTTGGCACAAAACAGAAGAAGCAAAAAATAAAAATATTAAAGGTAAAAAGCTACTACCATAAATCATATGCGCGGTGTAGAAGTCTTTAAATTCTGCTATAGAAGGGGTTGATAAAGTAAAAATAACAAGAGAATATAACGCAATTAAACTATAAAGGAGTAAATTTATTTTTAGTGAATGGTCTAGAATAGATATTTTAAGTTTTGCTTGTCTTAAACTTAAATGCCAGCCGAGCACCATTAAAATTACATATGCATATTGTAAAATATGTCCAAAACCCCAAAAGAGTATTTCATAAAACTCAGCTTGTATTTCATGTTGCTTGATAAATTCTAAAGCAGGAAAGAAATTAATAAAAGCGATAATAATTACAATATTAAATGATAGAATATAATTTTTTTCTATTGAAGTATTACGTAAAAAATATTTTCGATTCAAAAAAGATGAGGTTATTGAGGTAATTATGATGATTGATAAATATAAGCTTAAACTGAGAAAGAATAGTAAGTTATTGATAACTGGAATATAATTATTCAAAATTGCTTCACTAGGTAGAAAAGGTGATAAAATCAAACCAAATAGAGAGGCTAATGCTATTTTAAAGGTGAATTTCCTTATAAAGTCTAGTTTTTCTAAATAGTTAAAGCTTAAGCATAAACCCAAAGCTAAAAACCAGAATAATTGAGATAAATCAACATGTATGACTAGAGCTTTATTAAATAAATCCTTAAAAATAAAAAAATCTTTAATAAAGGGAGTGCGAGAAAATACAATTATAAAAGTTAATAAACCTGCAGCTAACAGAGCAGAAATACTAAGCAAGAGCCATTTATCTTTTATATGTTTTAAGTCTTGTTTAAAAGTAGTTTTAGTCATATGATTATTAGTGTTTTTTTAGAATAACAAAGAAAAAAAAGATGAATAGAGAAAATTACAAAAAACTATATAATTTTTGGCTTGGTACAAGTTTATTTCTAATAACCTGCATGGTTATAATAGGAGGTTATACCAGACTGACTGGTTCTGGCTTATCAATTACTGAATGGAGCTTAATATCAGGTGTATTACCACCTTTATCGGACACTGCCTGGCAAGAAATGTTTAAGCTTTATAAACAAATACCTCAATATATAGAAGTAAATTTCTTTATGGATTTAGCTGGTTTTAAAAAAATTTTCTGGCTTGAATATATTCACCGGTTACTTGGACGTTTAATTGGTTTAGTGATAATTATACCAGCTATTTATTTCTACTTTAGTAAATTTGCAAATAAACAAGATAAATATAATAGTTTATTATTTACTATTTTGGTGATGTTGCAAGGTGCTATTGGTTGGTTCATGGTATCTAGTGGTTTAAGTGAGCTTACCTTAGTTAGTCATTACAGATTGGCGTTACATTTATTAACGGCCTTTATATTATATGCTTTAATTGCAATAAAGTTCTTTAATATAACAAAAATTAAGCAGTCAGAAAGTTTTAAAAAGCTATTTTTAACCTTTTATATATTGTTAATTTTCCAAATAATCTATGGTGCTTTTGTAGCAGGCCTGCATGCAGGATATATTTATAATGAGTTTCCACTGATGGGAAATAATATATATCCAAAAGAGATATTCTTTGTATCCATAACAGAGTTCTTTTTAACAAATATAGCAACAATACAATTTATTCATCGAGTAACAGCAATATTGTTGCTAGTCATCGCAGCTATATTAATTTATAAGGGAATCTTAAAAGTTGTTTTAGGACAAGCTCTGATAGTTCTTTTAGCATTGCAATTTTTATTGGGTATTTCTGCTTTAATCACTATAATTAACATACATTTAGCTGTGTTACATCAGTTATTTGCTTTGCTATTATTTACTACTTCATCTATATTTTTAACTAGAATAAAAAAATAATGGATTATTACAAAAAATTTAAATCAGCAATTTCTGCCTTAAAAGAACAACATAGATACAGAGAATTTATTGAGGTGGCAAGAGACTCAGGTAGCTTTCCTTATGCATATAGCCACAAAACTCAAAAAAGAATTCTTATGTGGTGTAGCAATGACTATCTTGCTATGGGGCAAAATAAAGAGCTCCAGAAAGCCATGATTATGGGTATTGAAAAATATGGAGTAGGGGCCGGAGGAACCAGAAATATCTCTGGAAATAGCCACCCTTTAGTAAAACTAGAATCTGAAATTGCAGAATTACACCATAAAGAGGCAGCCTTGGTTTTTTCCTCTGGCTATGTAGCTAATCAATCAGCTATATCAGCTTTAGCAGGAGTTTTAGAAGATTTAGTGATCTTTTCAGATGAATGTAATCATGCTTCTATAATTGAAGGTATAAGACAGGCTAAAAGAGAGAAAATTATATTTAAACATAATGATGTAACAGATTTAGAAAATAAATTAAAAAAATATCCTTTAGCGCAAAGTAAAATTATTATTTTTGAATCAATTTACTCAATGAGTGGTAATGTTGGAAAAGTTGCTGAAATAGCGGCTCTTGCTAAAAAATATAATGCGCTAACTTACATAGATGAAGTACATGCAGTTGGGCTTTATGGTGAAGATGGCGGAGGGGTAACTGCCCAATTAAATTTAAGAGATGAAATAGATATAATTCAAGCTACTTTTGCAAAAGCCTATGGTTTAATAGGAGGTTATATAAGTGCTAAATTCGAGCTTATTGATGTAATTCGCTCTTATGCACCAGGCTTTATTTTTACAACTGCAATGCAACCTGCGAATGCCGAAGCTGCAGCTAAATCAATCAATATTCTTAAAAATAATAATCAATTAAGAATAAAGTTTCATGAAAATGTCAGAAAACTAAAAGATAAATTAACAAAAGCTAATATAGACTTTTTGACGAATAATAGTCATGTCATCTCTGTCATGATTAGAGAAGCTAAAAAATGTAAGAAAATTTCAGATAATTTACTAATTAAACATAATATTTATATTCAGCCAATCAACTTCCCAACGGTAAATAAAGGCACAGAAAGATTAAGAATAACAGTTAATCCTTTGCATGATGAAAATATGATGAATGATTTAGTTGCAGCTTTGCAAGAGGAAATTAATTAATTTTCTCCTCTATTAACTTTATGGTTTCATTGATACCAAATAAAGAGATAAAAGAGCCCATTCTAGGTCCTGTAGATTGACCTAGCAATATCTCATACAAAGCTTTGAACCAATCTTTTAATTCAAAATTAAAATCATTACCTATTTGATAAACAATATTTTGCAACTGTTTTGCATCGTTAGTGTCAGTATTTTTTAAATCTTCTTTTAAACGCAAAATTGCCTGATACTCTAGTTTAGTTGCTTCTCTATATGATTTATGTGCTTTAATAAAATCATTATAATAGTTAACTGCATATTCAACTAAAACATCTAAGAATGGTGATAAATCTGCATTCAATGTTTTATCATATTTTGAAATAAAGCCCCATAAAATATCTTTATTGTCTGGGTTACAAGCTGAAGCTAAATTTAACAATAAAGAAAATGAGATATTACCCATATTTATTTCAGGAACATTAGAATTATGCACATGGTAAACAGGATTATCTAATTGTTTGACACTATCTAAATCATGAAAACGATTAATAAAATTTAAATATTCATCAGTTGCTTTAGGAATTATATCAAAATGAAGTCTTTTAGCGGTTTTGGGTTTATTAAACATATAATAAGCCAAGCTTTCTTTAGGAGCGTAACGCAACCATTTTTCTATGGAAATACCATTACCCTTAGATTTTGATATTTTTTGACCTTTATCATCCAAAAATAATTCGTAATGAAAATTATAAGGTGCTTTTTTACCTAAAATTTTACTAATTTTTTTTGCTAATTCAGCAGAAGGGATTATGTCTTTTCCATACATTTCATAATCCACATCAAGTGCATGCCAGCGCATGCCAAAATCTGCTTTCCATTGCAATTTACAATGTCCATTAAAGATAGAAATATTTTGTGTATCACCATTACTATCTATAAAATCTATGGTGTAATCTTCTATATTAAGAGCTTTAACACCCGTTTCTAAGATTTTATTAGTTATGGGGCAAACAGGCATAAAAGGACTATAACTTGCTCTTCTTTCCTCACGTAAAGTAGCCTTAACTAAATTAGTTATTTCCGCGTAGTTATCAGCTAGATTTTTTAATGCATTATTAAAAATTCCATCTTTATAGCATTTAGTTGAGCTGTAAAATTCATATTCAAAACCAAAATTATCAAGAAACTTCTTCAGTCTATTATTCATATTAGCTCCATAGCTGCTATGTTCTTGATATGGGTCAGGAATATTAGTCAGGGCTTTACCTAAATTATCATACAAAATATCTGAATTTGGTATGTTGTCAGGTACTTTTCTTAAGCCATCCATGTCATCTGAAAAGCAAATAAGTTTGGTTGGAATATTAGGTGCTAATTTAATGAAGGCGTTTCGTACCATTGTAGTTCTTGCCACTTCGCCAAAAGTTCCTATATGTGGTAAACCAGATGGTCCATAGCCAGTTTCAAATAATACAAAACCTTTATTAGGTGTTTTATAATTAATTTTTTTAAGTAAAGCTCTAGCTTCAACAAAAGGCCAAGCATTAGAGCTCTCAAATTTATTTTTAATTTGTTTATTTTCCATTTTTCCTAAGTTCATGTATAATTTCTAAGCGTAATTCTTTATCATTAAGCCTATCTCTAATAAAATATTCCATAAAATTTAATTCACCTGGAGTGAACTCTGCAAAATTATTTAAAATATCTAGAATAATCTCTTTCGCTGCTGTTTTTTCTCCTCTTTGCTCATGAATAAAAGCAGGCATCTGTCTAGCCCAGTAGGGCATTTTTACATCTTTAGGAGTGGCTGCTAATTCATAAGCAACAGCTAAGGCCAAATCTTTATCTTTTAATTTGTGATTAGCTATATAAACAGCCTGAGCTAGCCACCACCATTTTTCTCGAGGGTTTCTTTTAGCATGTGCTCTTAAATATTCTACAATGTAAATGGTGTCTTGTGGATTTTGAGTTTGTGAGTAATAATAACTCGCTAATGATGGCACAAAATTAGATTTTGCATCCAATTCATCTAAAAGATAAAACCAACCTTGCAATTTCTCATAATTATAATCTTTTAAAGCAGTAAACCTGCCCCAGCTATCGCCAGCATTTTGAATTTTAAAGGCAAAGTTACGAAAATAAAACTGATTATCACCAAGAGATAATAATTTAACAGTGTTCAAACTAGGTACATCAGGCACAATTGTCATATCTGGTTTAATATGATTGGTTTTAAACCAAAATGTGATTTGCAATGATAAAACTAATATTAAGCTAAAATATTGCAGATTTTTCTTTGATTTTAAAGTCATAATTAAAATTGTTTTTTATTAAAATCTATAACAGACATTAATAAAATTAAACTAATATAAATAACAGATTGACTTGTAATTAAGGTAAAAATACTTGCATCCATATTACCGTAAATAAGCCACTTGCTTTGCGCAAACTGATCTAACCTAGGTAATAATGAAGATAAAGCTTTGAGTGACATTTCAATGGCAACATTAAAATTTATGTTATTTAATTTAGCTGGTATAATTATAGTAGAAACAGCAAAACCCATAATTCTAGAAATTATGTAAAATGAAAAACAACCAAGCACACTACTAACAGCACTTTTTAAAATAAGAGAGGATAATATTGCAAAAGATGAGATTATTATTAGTTCAAAAAACATTGATAAACTCCACAAAGTAAGACCAGCTAACTCTGGTTTAAAGAAGAAATAAATAAAAAATATAACAGGAGTTAACAAAGTGATTGCAAGAATAACAAAACTAAAGAAATATGAAAATAATAAAGTACTTCTAGAAATTGGTCTGGAAATTAAAAAATCTATTTCTCTATTTTCAAATGATCTTCTTATATGAAAACATATAAATAATATCATACCAACTACCAGTATCATTCTAGTGCTAGATGCAAGAAAAACTAATTGCATAGAACTTTGCTCTGATAATGCAGTAGAGCCTAAAAATAATGATATAGTGCAGGCAAAAATCAATATGGCAAATAAACCAATAAATAACCAATCACGAACAGCCGTGAGTAATACATACCTAATTAAAGCATTCATTTTATATACCTAAATTTTGTGGATCTCTTGTGAAAATATTATAAAAGTCACGATCTGATTGATTTATTTGCGGCTCAGAATTAATAATTGTAGCTTTGATAAATATTACTGTTTCAGTTAAATTCGTATCTTTGTTAGTAGATTTAAAGAAATATCCTAATAAAGGTATATCCTTAAGCCAAGGAACTCCAGTAGAATTATCTGAATTACTATGTTCAATTAAACCACCAATTACCATAGTTTCGCCACTTTTAAGCTTTAGCATAGTATCTATTTCTTTCAACTGTACTTCTGGTATGCTACTAGTAATATTTGCATCTGCTTCGGCCGAAGCTATATCAACTGCTGGGTCATTAACAGAGCTAGAAGATGATGAGATGGTTGGTCTGATATTCATGGTTACTTCGTTTTTATCAAGATTTATCGAAGGAAGTAATGATAAAATTATACCAATTGGTACTGTTTTAAGCTCGCTTTCTACGGTAATATCTGTTGTTGTGCCAGAGTCCGTAGTGGTTGAGGTGTTATCTACATCAACTTCAAAATAAACTTTATTTTCAGTAAATGATAATACTGATTGTTGATTATTAAGAGCGGTAATTCTCGGTGATGATAAAGTTCTAGTGGTGCCAAATGATTGAATAAATTGCATGGTTCCATCTAATTTTCCACTACCACTTCCCCTAGTTATACCTAAAGAAAAGACATTTGAAGCATCAGTAATATTGCTAAAATTACCACTATTTCCAGCTGATAATTCTGTCCAATTAATACCAGTTTCAAACTTCTCATCAAGCGATACTTCTACGATTTTTGCCTCTATTAATACTTGAGCCGTGATATTTCTAGTCACTTTATTAAGATAATCTTCTATTTGCTTATGTTGAACTTCAGTTGCAGATATGGAGATAATACCTGCCTTTTTATTTATAGTTACATAGCTGGATTTGTCACTTCCCTCAGATTCTATTTGTAACATTTTTTCAATATCTGTTTTTATAGAATCCCAAATACTAGATTCACTGTTACTACTTAAAGAGCTTTCCCCGCCACTACTTAGCTCATCAGAGCTTGTGGTGGTGCTAATGGTTAAAGAGGATGTAAAATTTCTTTCTATGTCTAAAAACCCTAAACCATAATTATTTAAATAAGGTAAATCTCTTTGAATACGTAAAATTCCATTGCTAATACTATACCTTAAATCAGCCAAGCTAGAAATTTGTTGGATTATATCTATTAATGGTCGATCTTTTGCGATGATGATTACACCACCCGAAATAGAAGGGTCAATTTCTATCTCTATTTCTGCTAATCTTGCTAATTCTATTAATACATCCTTTAGAGGGACATCTTCAGTTACTTTGATAGAAACTAATTTTCCTTCGGCAAAATCAGGGATTGCTGGATATTGAAAAATTTTTGGTAATTCTGGAATGTTATTTTTTTTTGTTTCCGCTTTACTAGACCTAAATTCACTATCTGTTAAGCTTTTTTTGAAATCAGATTTACTCAAAGACAACTCTTTGTCATGAATTAAAGTCTTGTTTTTGGAGCTTTTGGTGTTCGAGTTGCAAGAAAATAGTAGTAAAGTAAGAGCGGCAATAGAACCTAGTAATAAATGATGTTTCATTTTAAAAAATAATTAGAGTTAGAAAATATAAGTACTTCAATAATATCTATGTTTTCACTCCAAGAGATACCAAATAGTAATGGTATTATCAAGCATAAAAATAAAGAAAGAGCGAGGCTGGGCCCAAAGGGAAATAGATTGCTTTTGAACATATATTGCCAAATTAAGCCATTAACAGCGCCAAATAACCCAGAAAGTAAGTAAAAAAACACTAAATTCTGATAACCAATAAAGATTGAAATAGTCAAAATAAATTTAACATCACCAAAACCTAAGCCATCTTTATGGCGCACAAGTTTATATAATGCTCCTATACCATAGCTTGAAAGAAAGCCTGTTATACCAGATATTATAATGTAACTGATTGTGTAATTAGCTAGGTACGACCATATTATAGCTAATATAAATAAAATTATTTGTAGCGAATCTGGTATGATGTAATGTTCAAAATCTATAACAGATAATGTAACTAAAAATATGACTAAGGTTAATATTAAGTAAGAATAATGATTTAGGCCAATTACAGAAACAGTAAAGGCAAAAAGAAATGAAGTAGTGATTTCAATTAGAGGGTATCTTACGCTAATAGGCTTGTCACAATATCTACATTTTCCATTATTAAGCAGCCAAGAAAATAAAGGTATTAGATCTATTAAGCTCAAGTTATGGTTGCACTTAGGGCAATGAGATCTTTTAAATACCACATCATGATTTAGAGGTAATCTATGGCTGAGCATCGAAACAAAGCTGCCAAAAGAAAGGCCAAATAAAGAAAAAATAAATATTATCATTTTTATAACTTTTATCTATAGTATAATTTTAATATTTAACTACAATAGTTTTATTATACTATAGATAAAAGTTATAAAAATATATTATAATTATGTTGGATAAAAGAGCTTTCAGCCTATTAGAACAGTCACTTGTAATTGCAATCTTGTCACTAATGATGGCAACAGGATCACTATATTTTAAAAATAGTGATTATAAGTATAAATATGATGAAACAAATAGAAGGGTAAAAATATTAAATGATGCTATAATTGCTTATTACCTAAAAAACTCTGCTTCAGCAACAATTTCTGATGGTGAGTTTCCATGCCCAGCCAACCCAGCTCTAAATCAAAGTGACACAAGTTTTGGTTTGGATAGTAGTACTGGCTCAACCTGTAATTTAAGCTATAGTAATAATAATTATTTTTATGGTTCCATTCCAATCAGAGATTTAGGTTTACCTTATTTTTATGCATATGATGCTTGGGGGCATAGATTCTCATATGTAGTGAAATATAGTAATGTTCCTGACATTCTAACGGACTGGTCTGAAAATTCAAAAACAGAAATGCTTTATGCTATTATTAGTCATGGTGAAAATGGTTACTCTGCTTACAATAAATATGGGGCTAAAAGGCAGGTAAGCAGTGATAGTAATGAGCTAAATAACAGTATAGATTCTACAGATTACAGCTTAGTTACAGATTATAACAAAACTTCTTCATATGATGATTTAGTCTATAGCATAACGGGAGCAAGGTTTTTATCTGAGCTAGCAGGTGGGGTAATACCAAATAGTATTTTATGTAATGTATTAAACAACAAAACTTACACTGATAACTCATGTGTTATCTTGCAAAACAAGATCTTAACTATGTGTCCAGAACAGTGAATTTGAAAAATAATGCATTCACATTAATAGAGCTATCCATAGTAATGGTAATAGCTGCTGCGATAATGAGTTTGGGACTCTCTATATTTAAGGCGAATAATAACCAAAAAGAAGTACAGGTGCAAAAACAACTAATAGTTATAGAAAAGGCATTAGTTGATTATTATAGTGATAATAAAAGATTGCCATGTCCAGCTACACAAAATCTAGCAGTATCTGATAGTAATTTTGCGCAAGAGCAAATTACTAATTCTAATTGCACTGATTCTTTGCCTGCTAACACATGTAACTCTA
>JABIRX010000019.1 GCA_018667735.1 Alphaproteobacteria bacterium
AAGACGACTTTCTCCAGATAGCACCTTCAGAGATGTTGCTACTCAAGAGATTAGTAGAATAAGAGATATTAGAGATGTAACCGAGGCAGTAAGAGAGCTCTTGCAAAATAAGCAAGTCACCACAACAATACAGGAAGTTTTGGCTGATATTATAACCCAAATTTCAACAGATAATGAAGTGGAAGGCGAGGTTTTGGCAGTTGAACCTAGTGATGTTGCAATCATGCCAGAAGCAGTAGGTACCCCAGAAACCAGCTTTGTAGCGAAAGAACTTGAAAGAAGAAAACAAGCTGAAGCTGAACTAACTATATAAAATAGTAAAATTAGTTGGCTCTGTAACGAAAGAAACTATTATTTAAACAAAAAGGTTATTTCAATTTTTACTAACTTATTTTAAATAAAAAAATTATTTTTAATAGTAATAACATCAACTCTAATATCATGTGCTCACCCTAAAAGTGAATTAGGTATGGCAATAGTATTTGATACAGTAGAGCCTATTGCTATATCATCTAATAAAAAAGCAAATAAAGTTGGTAAGGCCTGTGGTAAAAATGTCTTAGGTATTGTAACTATGGGAGATATCTTTATAGATACAGCTAGAAAAAATGGCAATATTTCTTCAGTAGATAAAAGTGTTAAAGGTCATATTTTAGTGGCTGACGTTTGTACTATTGTTAGAGGAACTAATATCTATTACAGATAGTTCATTAGGGCTATCTGTAATGCCGCATTACTTACTCTAAGCTTAATTGCTAGCTAGTTAGTAGGGCTTAATTAGTAAGAAAATATAAAAAATATTAAGTGAAGTTAATTGGTTAAAATGTTTTTTAGTTTAAGCTAATTCAATATAATAAATATATATTTATTATATTGAAAATAACATAATCATAAACTAAATAGACTCAGCTGCAGAAATAATTTCTACTAATTCTGTAGTAATTTTAGCTTGTCTAGTTCTATTATATTGCAGATTTAAACGCTTGATTAAATCAGTGCAATTATTAACCGCATTATCCATAGCTGTCATTCTTGAGCCTTGCTCGGAAGCAAAGGTTTCTAAAAAAGCTTGAAATAATTGAATAGATATATTTTTAGGTACTAAATTATCTAATAATTTTTCTTTATCTGGCTCATAATCATATTCTAAGCCATCATCTTCGCTAATGTCGGAAATTTCTGCTGGTATTAAGCCTAGCTCTTTTGGCTCTTGTGCAATTGCTGAACTAAAAAATGGATAAATTATCTTACATATATCAATTTCAGCTTTAACAAACAAATCAACTAACTCCTCACTTATTTCTTTAGCATCCTTATATTGAATAGCTTTTGAACTAAAGCCTAATTGATGCTTGAATATGTTGTTAGGACAAATATGTTTTAGTTGATCGTTGGCCTTTTTACCAATTAACCAAATCTTAACTTCTAAACCTTGATTCTCATATTCTTTCTTTTTAGCAACGATGAATTTTACTAAATTGGTATTTAAACCACCACATAAGCCTCGATCAGAACTATTTAAAATTAATAAGATTCTCTTTGGTTCTAAAGCGCCATAAACTACAGAGCGCTCTAAATTAGAACTCTGAGCATTTGCTTGTTTTGCGATAATTTCTGCTAATGTATCACTGTATAATCTAGCTTTTTCTGCTGCTTCTCTTGCCTTCCTTAATTTAGAGGCAGCAACCATTTTCATTGCTTTTGTTATTTTTTGGGTTTTGTTAATTGACCCAATTCGTGATTTTAAAGCTTTTAAATCCGCCATTACTTACCAAAATTATCGCTAAAACTTTTAATATAAGCGGTTAAATTTTCTTTCAACCCATCAGAGATTTTTTGCTCCTGCTTTAATTCTGTTAAGAATTCTGGCTTATTAGCTTTTATATCACTAATTAATTCTTGTTCAAATTCAATCACCTGATCAACTTCTACCTTATCTAAGAAGCCATTTACACCTGCAAAAATCGAAATAACCTGCTCTTCTACTTGATATGGCCTATATTGACTTTGTTTTAATAATGAAGTTAATCTCGCACCTCTTGCAAGTAATTGCTTAGTACTTTCATCTAAATCAGAGCCAAATTGAGCAAAAGCTTCCATTTCTCTATATTGAGCTAAATCTAATTTAATAGAACCAGCTACTTGCTTCATTGCTTTTATTTGTGCAGCAGAACCAACTCTTGATACAGATAAACCAACATTTAAAGCTGGTCTAATACCTTTGTGAAATAATTCAGATTCTAAGAAAATTTGTCCATCTGTAATTGAGATTACATTAGTTGGGATATATGCAGATACATCTCCTGCTTGAGTTTCAATCACTGGCAATGCAGTTAATGAACCAGCTCCTTCTTCATTTGACATTTTTGCCGCTCTTTCCAATAAACGAGAATGTAAATAAAACACATCACCAGGATAAGCTTCACGCCCTGGAGGACGACGCAATAATAAAGACATTTGTCTATAAGCAACAGCCTGTTTACTTAAGTCATCATATGCTATTAACGCATGCATTTTATTGTCTCTGAAATATTCACCCATAGCACAACCAGTATATGGTGCTAAAAATTGCATAGGTGCAGCATCAGATGCTGACGCCACTACTACAATTGAAAATTTCATCGCTCCGGTTTCTTCTAGAGTTTTCACGAGTCTTGCAACAGAAGATCTTTTTTGACCAATTGCTACATAAATACAGTATAATTTATCCTTATCTTCACCAGATTCATGAATTGGAATTTGATTAATGAAAGTGTCTAAGATGATGGCAGTTTTTCCTGTTTGCCTATCACCAATAATCAATTCTCTTTGTCCTCTTCCAATAGGAATTAAGCTGTCAATCGCCTTGATTCCTGTTTGTACAGGCTCATGCACTGATTTTCTAGCAATAATACCAGGAGCTTTTATTTCTACTCTGGAAGATTTTGTTGTTTTAAGGGGGCCTTTACCATCAATTGGATTTCCCAATGCGTCTACTACTCGGCCAAGTAACTCTTTTCCAACTGGAACTTCTACAATTTGCCCAGTTCTTTTCACACTTTGTCCTTCTTGCACAGATCTATCGTTACCAAAAACAACGATACCGACACTTGAATCTTCTAAATTCAAGGCCATACCTTTGACACCACCTTCAAACTCTACCATTTCTCCAGCTTGCACATCGTCCAAACCATAACATACAGCAACCCCATCACTAACTGATATAACTTCACCAACTTCGGTTGATTCAACTTTATCAGCATATTCAGAAATTTGCTTTCTTAAAATATCTGATACTTCTGCAACATTAATGTCCATTTTTTACCTAAACTATTATTTTAAAGTTATTAATTTTTGACTCTCATTTTCAAGAATATTTAGCTTATTTGCTAATGAACAATCTATCATTTTAGAACCTATTCTTACCGCAAAACCTCCTAGTATTTTTTTGTCTATAACATTTTGCGCTATAATGTTTTTGTTAAATTTTTGTGCCAGCAATCCAACAATTTGTTCTAATTGTTTTTTATCTAAATTTACTGCACTATAAATATTTGCTTCTAATTCATTGTTTTCATGCTGAATTTTAAGCTTAAAATTTGCTATAATATCAACTAAAATATAGAGCCGGTTATTATCTATAAGCAGGGCTAAAAACCTCTCTGTTAAGGAAGAAAAATTGGCATTATTAGTTATTATTTCTACAAGCTGTCTTTTTCTTTTTTCAGGTATGTTGCAGTTAGTGATGATCGCGTGCGCTTTATTGTCACTTTCTATCAACGCAGTCAAAAACTGAAAATCTGACCAGATTTGTGCAACAGCTTTTTCTTCCTTGCTCTGTTCATACAGGGCGCTGCTGTATTTTTTGGCTAATATTTTTTTATTTAAAATTGTTTTAGACATATCAAGCAAAATTTTACTAGCTTTTATTACCTTAAATTATAATAAATTACAAGCAAAACTATAGTTATTTTTGAAGTTATACCAAGTGCTATTTATTAGGATGATTTTATTCAATTGGTTTTGCTCAGATATTTTACTTTAGAATTGCAGGAGTAGCAAATGCTAATGCAAAATTCTAAAGTGAAATTTATGGATAAAAATTGCAGAAGGAAATTAGCTTTAAAGCGGGGATTTGCTATTACATAAAATTTATTGGGTCTACTTCGACTTTTACCGCTACTTGCTTTAAATTATCCAATTGCTCTTTAATTGGTTTAAATATATCGGCAGCAGACTGTTCTTTTCTTAATTTTAATAAAATTCTATAACGATATTGATTGCGTAAAAAGAACATTGGCGCCGCAACAGGACCAAGCACATTTATATCCTTTATTTTGCGCAAATATTTTGCTAATTCTTGTGCCGTGCTCTCGGCATTATCTTTTTGCTTAGAGCTGATAATTAAAGCTACTAATTTTCCATATGGGGGTAATTTATATTTTTCGCGCTTAGTTAGCTCCTTATCATAAAATTTTTCCAAATTATTATTTAAGATGGCTATTAAAAAGCTAGTATTTGGGTTATATGCTTGAATAATAACTTTGCCTTTACCCTCTCTTCCTGCTCTTCCCGAAATTTGATTTAATAGTTGGTACATTTTTTCACTGGAGCGTATATCTGTGATGTCACCAATATCTCCATCGATTACACCAACTAAGTTTAAATTTTTGAAGTGATGCCCTTTAGAAACAATTTGAGTGCCAATAATAATATCTATTTCATTTTGCTCTATTTGTGTGAAAATTTCCTTTACTTTGTTTAAATTCTTGGTTTCTTCACTGGTAATTAGCGCAATTCTTGCTTGAGGAAAGTTTTTTTGTACTTCCTCTTCTATACGCTCAACCCCCGGACCATAAGAAACGAACTTATTCTCTTCTTTGCATGATGGGCATGTTGTTACATTTGGCATTTTAAAATCACAATGGTGACAGATTAATTGGCCAGTTTTTTTATGCTCAACTAACCAGCTATCACAGCTTTGACATTTAAACCTGTAGCCACAATGAGTACAAATCTTTAAGGGAGCGTAGCCTTTGCGGTTTAAAAACAACATTACTTGCTCTTTTTTAGCTAATTTAAGGGTGATTTCTTGCTTTAAATATGCACCCAACCACGAGCCTTTTTCTAAGCATTCTTTTTTTAAGTCAGTTATATCTATTTCTGGTAAATTACCTGCAAAACGCTCAGTTAATTGAATATAGTTATATTTACCTGTTTTAGCATTGCGATAAGTTTCAAATGAAGGTGTGGCAGAAGCTAATATAATTGGGATATTTTCTTTATAGGCTTTAACTATGGCCATGTCTCTGGCGTGATATGCTGGTTGTTCTTCCTGCTTATATGAAGCATCATGCTCTTCATCTAAAATAATTACTTTGAGATTTTTAAAGGGTAAAAACAGAGCAGATCTAGCGCCAATAATAACTCTAATATTATCGTTATTTAAAGCCTGCCAAATACGTTTTTTGTCTTTTTGACTTGTGCTAGAATGCCATATATTGGGCTCAATAGAGAAGCGTTTGTAAAATTTATCAATAAATTGCTTAGTTAATAAAATTTCAGGTAGCAAAATTAAAGCTTGGCTTTTTGGCTCGACAAGTAAATTCGCAATTAAATCTAAATATAGTTCAGTTTTACCAGAACCAGTTATACCATGTAAAAAATTTACTGAGAATTTGTTTGCTGTAGCTTTATTTTTTAGCTCAGTTAGAGCATCAAGCTGGGCCTTGCTATAATCTGCTTTGCAAAAATTAAGCGTTTCAGGGTCGATTATTGGGTCTTTCTTTCTGACTTTACTGTTTAAAATATCTTTATGAGGTAAAATTAAACTTAAAACCTGATTTAAATGGGCAACATAATATTCAGAAAAATAGAGCATAAAATCTCTATATTTTTTACTGTATAAATTTTTAACCAGAATATTAGAAATTTGTTTTAATTTCTCACGTGGAAAATCAATATGTTTAATTTCAGCAAATACCAGACCTATTTTAGTTTGCTTGCCAAATGGAACTACAACTAAATCACCAATATTTGCCTCAGAATTAAGGTAGTAAAAATCTTTATTTAAATTAATTGGTAAAATAACTTTGTAAATTCTGTCCATTTATTATATAAAAGTTCTAAGATTAAAATAATAGATTATGCCCATATCAAAACTACATAAAGAAAAAAAAGCAAAAAATTACATGATGTTAGCTTTATTAATAATTTTTATGACAATTTTAGTCACTATAACTTTTATCCGCTTTGGAAGTTAAGTGTAGGATGAAAAAACCAAAACAAGCATTTTCATTAATTGAACTATCTTTAGTAATAACAGTTATAGCTCTGTTAACTACAATAGTTATTGCAACAAAAAAAACTTTGCACAATGCAAAAATTATTTCTTTTATTAACCAAATAGAAACAAATAAGCTTTCATATGAGCTATTTATTGATAAATTTGGTGCTCCGCCAGGTGATATTACCAATGCTAGTAGTTTGTTTACAGATGCGGTTGATGCAGGAGATGGGAATGGTTTTATTGATTACGCTTCTTCTTCTACCGCTGAACCTGCTATAGGTGCTGCGGAGAGTAACGCAGCTTGGCAACATTTAAAATTATCTGGTCTGATTACAGGCAATTTTTCTGGTGCTTTGGGCGGTTCTGTAGGCGTAACTTATCCAGAATGTAAGTTGTTACAGGATTGTTCACTTCATTTTTCTAGCGTGAATATTCACGCACAAATGGCAAGAGAGCAAAATTATTTAATTACTGCGCAAAATTCTACCACATCTTTTGAGACTATCTCAGCAAAAGATGCTTATAATATTGATTATAAAATTGATGATGGTTTACCCTATAATGGCTGGGTTAATGGAGTTTCTACCGCATCTAATTGTTCAGAAGATTTAGATTTAACTTGGTCATCAAATTTAGATAATGCTAGTTACCTTGCCTCTTCTTCCACTAGTTGCATTATGATTTTTACTTTAGATTTAGATAATTTTAGTTGGCAATAAAATGAATATTTTGAGCAAATTAGAACAAATTACCATAGCCTGTAAAGAGCGTAAATTGAATTTAACTAAAGACAGATTAGAAACTTATAAATTAATTTGCTCAAGCAACAAGCCCTTAAAAGCATATGATTTGCTTAAGCAGTTAAAAATAGCTAAGCATAATGCAGAGCCACCAACTATTTATAGAGCCTTAGAATTTCTTGAAAAAAACAGCTTTATTCACAAAATAAATATTTCAAATTCTTACTTTGCGTGTAGTCACTTTGAGAACAAACATTCTTGCCAATTATTTTTATGTAGCAAATGTCATGAAGCAAAAGAGTTTTGTAATGAAGAAATAACTTTAAAGCTGGACCAAAAAGCTCAAGAAAACGATTTTATTACTAAAAAAATTTCAGTCGAGATATTAGGGATTTGTAGCAAATGCCAGAATTAAAATTATTTCAATTAAATAATGTCTCTTTTCAAAAAGAGAGAAATCAGATTGTTGATAAGATCAGCTTTTCGTTAGAGAAGAATCAACTAGCAACGATTATAGGGCCAAATGGAGCTGGAAAGACCACTATATTGAAACTAATTATTGGCTCAATTAACCCTACTAGTGGTAATATTTGGAAATATAAAAAATTGAAAATAGGCTATGTGCCGCAAAAGCTAAATTTATCTAGCTTTTTACCTATAAGAGTTAGTGAGTTTTTAACTTTAAATAAACTAACTATAGATAAGGAGTTAGTAGAATTGATAAAAATAGAAAGCTTATTAAATCATAGCTTTAGTAATTTATCAGGTGGTGAATTACAAAGAGTATTACTGGCTAGAAGTCTTGCCATAAAACCAAATTTATTAATCCTAGATGAACCTGATCAGAATCTTGACTTGATGGGTCAAAATGAATTTTTTGATTTAATAGAACGGGTACATAGAAAATACAATCTAGCCACTTTGATTGTATCGCATAATTTGAATATGGTAATGGCAAAAACAACTAAAGTTTATTGTATTAATAAGCATATTTGTTGTGCCGGGAAACCTGAAGTTATTAAGAATGATCCAAAGTTCACAGAGATTTTTGGTAAAAAATTAGCAATTTACGAGCATCAACATAATCATAAGCACCAATAATATGTTAGAAGATTTTTTAGTTAGAACAATAATAGCTGGTTTTTTGCTCTCATTAGTTGCAGGCCCAATTGGCTCTTTGATTATGTGGCAAAAAAAAGCTTATTTTGGTGACTCTTTGGCCCATGCAGCAATTTTAGGTATAGCGATATCTTTATTTCTGGGCATAAATTTAAATTTTGCAATTATTTTTGTGTTAATAAGTTTTGCTACAATATTAATATTCCTAGAAAAGCAAGATACCATCCCAAGTGACACAATATTAGGTATTTTAGCTCATTCTTCATTGGCTTTTGGTATGGTTTTGATATCTTTCAAGCAAAATCTATATTTTGACTTAGAAGGCTTCTTATTTGGTAATATTTTGTCAGTAAGCAAACAAGATATATTACTTATGAGCATTGTAACTATAGTAATTATGTGTTTGCTTAAATTGTTCTGGAGTAAGCTAATTCTGATTTCTTTGAGTCAAACTTTAGCTGAAGCTGAGTTAGGCAAAAATATGCACCGCATTAAAGCTGGATTTGCACTAATACTGGCTATATTTGTAGCTTTAAATATTAAGATAGCTGGTATTCTATTGATAAATTCAATGCTAATCATCTCAGCTGCAACAGCAAGACAATTTGCTAATTCGGCTTTACAAGTTGCATTAATTGGCTCTTTCATCGCTTTGTTAGCTGTTGCATCTGGCATCATATCTTCTTATTATATTGATATTCCAACCGGCGCTACCATTGTAGCCTCACTGACAATATTATTTATATTTTCATTATATTATAAGTTAATAATTAAATTATTTAAATAAGCTTTTTTTAGCTAATGAGGAAAGTTATTTGAGCAACAAATTAGTTTATCATAACTTATAAATTTTGCTGGCAATAAACTCTTCACCGCTTATTTTACCCTTAAAACCTCTCAGCTAATTTTACTATTTTATCTAGTTTTTTACTTTAACTATATTTTATCTGCCATTAGGTTGCGCTCCTCTTGCTTCTTCTTGTGCTTTTTGCTCAGCTAGCCTTGCGACATGAGATAGATCTTGCATGATTGCAACATCACTAGGTGCAACTGCTAAAACCTCGCCTTCCACTTCATTATCTGTTGAAATTTGGGTTATAATATCAGCCAAAACTTCCTGTATTGTTGTGTTGACTTGCTTATTTTGCAAGAGCTCTCTTACTGCCTCGGTTACATCTCTAATATCTCTTATACTACTAATCTCTTGAGTAGCAACATCTCTGAAGGTGCTATCTGGAGAAAGTCGTCTTATCTGCCCAACTAATCAATTAGATAGTTCTGCTTTAGAATATAATGAGTTTTGGTGAT
>JABIRX010000020.1 GCA_018667735.1 Alphaproteobacteria bacterium
ATTGTTTTCTGGCTCTAAAGGTTCTTTACCTACTTTTTTAACAAATGATTCATTCTTATTAATTTCGTTGTTAAGCTCTGAATCTTTAGTGTTTTTTGTTGATTGCTCTGACATTTTATTTGTGATTAATTAAATAAAGCAACTTCATTATAATCAATCTTGCGAATTTGCAAAGCAAATTATTTAAGTAATTACAATTTAACATATAATTAAAAATACTTACCTCATTTTATGATAAGTAAATAACTATATCTTATGTTATTTTCAGCTCTCCATTAGCAACTATTTTACTAAATTATTAGCTGCTTACTATCATAGATGATTTGTGATGTTTTTCTTACACTCACAATAATTAAACAAACATAATTTAAGCAAACTTCATTGAAAGGCTTTAGATAAAACAATCTAATTAATATAATAAGAAATAATATAATTATTAAAATAGCTCTGGCTAATAAAAAATAACATGCATAATAATAGGATAAATTTAATTACTAATTATGCGTTTATCAAATAGAAACTTTGCTGAAACCAGAGAAATCACCATAGAAACTAATGTTAATTGCCATGCTGAAGGCTCTTGTATAATAAATTTTGGTCAGACAAAAATCTTATGCACTGCTAGTTTTGAAACTGAAATACCTAGATTTTTAAGAGGTAAAAACCAAGGCTGGTTAACCGCTACATATTCTATGTTACCTCGCTCCACCCATAGCAGAATTAATAGGGAGTCAAGCACTGGTAAAATTAGTGGACGCACCCAGGAAATACAAAGATTAATTGGTAGAAGTTTACGCTCAGCAATAGACTTATCAATATTAGGAGAAAGACAAATATTTATTGATTGCGATGTATTGCAGGCTGATGGTGGCACAAGAACTGCAGCTATAAGTGGTGGCTATGTCGCTTTAGCTCTATGTATTAGGAAGCTTTTAAAGGAAGGAGTTTTAAAAGAGAGTCCACTTAAAAAAAATATTGCTGCTATTTCATGTGGCATTTCAGCTAATCAGGCAATTATAGATTTAGACTATCTTGAGGACTCTAATATTGATGTAGATGCAAATTTTATTTTATCTGCTGATAAAAAAATTATAGAGATCCAAGCTAGTGCAGAAGGAGATACATTTAGCAAAGATGAGCTAGATCAGATGTATGAATTGGCTGAAGCCGGATGCAACAAAATATTTAATTTGCAAAATGAAGCAATAAATAACTCTTAAATTTTAAGGTCTAAGTGTAAAATATTTTAGGACGTGCCTACTAAAATTTTTACCCTTTCTTTTGTAAAGCGAGTTACTTCATTATCTTCAGGTTTGTCAAAATCTACTTGCTTAGCATTATATGATACTAATTTACTGTAGGCTTTTTTAAAGTTCATAATATGTGCATAATAAATTGGTGTAAAACCTAATTTATCCACATTATTAAAGTCATATTCTGCATCTTTAAGATCATTAATAACAGTTAGAAACTTAACTTCACTTTCAATTTGGAATAACAGGACCCCCAACCTGGCATTGTATGAAATCAGGAATTTCATTACAGCCACTCTACGATTTAAGCAGGCAAAATCTAATAAACTAAAATAATTTTGGTCTGTTTTGTTAATATTAACAGCAGAATTATTTAAATAATATTTAAGCATTGTTAAGTTATTATCTAAAATAGCTTGCTTAATATCACATTCTAGTTTTTCCTTCTTATTAAAAATATTCTTTATTTTTCTCATGTTAAAACAAGTTAAAGCTAATGATAAAAATTTATTAATAGACCTCAAATATGCCACAAAACAAAATTTTGTAAAGCAAAAGCTCTATAAAGAATCTTTATGCTACTTACATGTTGATGCATCTAAAAAGCTAATAGAAGCTAGTAAAATTGCAGAAAATTTTAATTTAAAATTGAAGATCTTTGATGCGTATAGGCCTGTAGAGGTACAAAAAATCTTATTTAGTTATGACCAAGAATTTGTTTCGAATCCAGATACAGGCTCTATACCTCATTGTAGAGGTATAGCAGTTGATTTAACACTTGTTGATTCAAATAATATTGAATTAGATATGGGCACTGAATTTGATCACTTTTCTCCACTAGCTTTTCATGGTAATAGAGAAATAACACTTAAAGCTCAAAAAAATAGATTACTCTTATTGGCAATAATGACGGAGGCAGGATGGGATTTTTTTACAAATGAGTGGTGGCATTACCAATTATTTAATCCAAGAGAGTACAGCATTATTAGTGGTGATATTTTTCACAAAATATAATTTTAAGTATAAATACCTAACAAGGTTTGCACTAAAATTAGCAAGTTTTTAATAAAATATAAAAATCATTAACAAGCAGTTAGCTAGACTAAGGAGCCGACAAAAGCTACAATTTCAACTATTCTAAAATATTATACATAACAATTTACAGTTTTTTATTTCCTTTTATTTACAGACATATATTAAAACAACTATTATATTATTAAGCTAATACCTAGTCACACATAAAATAAGATCTAGGCTGGTAAATTTGCAAATACGAAAATATAATTAAATATTAAAATATTTACAATCTTAGCAAACTAAATATTTGTCCGTATAATCATCTAGCTGAATATAAATTCTAATTAAATTTAGATAAAAATTACAATTAACAAGAAAGAAATTATTAAATTATAATCTAATATTTTTTGCATATTAACTTTCAACTCTTTAGCTATAAAAATAACTTAATAGAAATTAGATTAGTTAGCTTGATATCCTTTAGCAATAACATAAGCGCTCCAATACATTGCGCAAAATATAGTGAGGGTAGCTATATTTACAATAAAGTAAAATAGTAGAAATTTGAGAATAAATATATAATTAACATGCACTAAACTATTCAAACGCTATCAATAACTAAATATAAGATTGGTTTGATATGAAGTAAAATGAAAATAAAATAAGAAAATCAATAAAGTAAATTTGTTCGAGAAAATTAAGGATAGCGAGACATCATTTTTAGTAAACTTTTGATAGCTACAGATCAAGTCTGTAACACCAAAAGTTTTTAGGAGGTAATCCAGCCGCAGGTTCCCCTACAGCTACCTTGTTACGACTTCACCCCAGTCGCTGACCCTACCGTGGACGGCTGCTTCCTTGCGGTTAGCTCACCGGCTTCGGGTAGAATCAACTCCCATGGCGTGACGGGCAGTGTGTACAAGGCCCGGGAACGTATTCACCGCGGCATGCTGATCCGCGATTACTAGCGATTCCAACTTCATGCACTCGAGTTGCAGAGTGCAATCCGAACTGAGACGGACTTTTTAGATTTGCTCCATGTTGCCATATTGCATCTCATTG